>JABEVH010000303.1 GCA_013043915.1 Pseudomonadales bacterium | reverse complement strand
GGCTGCTCCTGCTGCTCCTGCTGCTCCTGCCGCTGCTGCTGCTCCGGCCGCTGCTCCAGCTGCTCCAGCTGACGCTGCTGCTCCTGCTGCACCCAAGTAATCGCTATTTGATTACTGCGAAAGGGCACTTCGGTGCCCTTTTTCTTTTTCTGCCCAAGATGATTTTTAATTCCCATTAATCTTGGCAAATGAGATTAAGTTTGGCTTAATGGCCTCTTGTTTTTTTACCTTATTATTTGCACCGGTACCTTGACATGTCATTATGCCCTTGTGGTTCTGAACTGGCCTTCGACATCTGTTGCCAGCCTATACTTGAAAACCCTGTTCAAGCACGAACAGCCTTGCAGCTAATGCGCGCACGATATACAGCCTACGTCATGCACCGTATGGATTTTGTGCTAGGCAGTACACATCCTGACACTCGTGATGCAGCTGATCAAGAGGCTATGGAATCTTGGTCACATGCAGCCACCTGGACAGGCTTAGAAATCCTTTCCCCTGGCTCACAGCAGGCAACCGGCGACGATCGTATTGAGTTCAAGGCTTATTTCCAAGTACAGAATGTGCCCCAAGTTCATCACGAACGAAGTATTTTTCGTTACGATCAAGGGCAGTGGTGGTTTGTAGACGGCCAGGACGTCTATAGTGGCCCTCTGGAAAAACGACGCCCCTATATCAAAGAACAACATACCGGCCGTAATGACCCCTGCCCATGTGGCAGTGGTAAGAAGTTTAAAAAATGTTGTGCCTAACTTAAGGGATAACTTGTCATGACTGAAATCTATATTTTGGGTGCTGCGCGCACCCCCATGGGCAGTTTTCAAGGCAGTCTTGCCGGCGTAAGTGCCACTGATCTTGGTGCTGTAGCATTGCGTGCAGCGCTAGAACGCAGCAAGCTGCAAGCTGCAGACATTGATGAGGTCCTGATGGGATGCGTATTGCCTGCGGCACTACGTCAGGCACCTGCGCGACAGGCCATGCTCAAGGCAGGTTTCCCCCATTCAACGGGCGCA
The DNA here is from genome assembly GCA_013043915.1 of Pseudomonadales bacterium. Taxonomy (GTDB): domain Bacteria; phylum Pseudomonadota; class Gammaproteobacteria; order Pseudomonadales; family Moraxellaceae; genus JABEVH01. Next base: position 11,379 of record JABEVH010000303.1, on the reverse strand, counting down.
ACCACCGTCAACAAGGTATGTGGCTCGGGCATGAAATCCTTAATGCTAGCTGCTGATCTTATCAAGGCGGGAAGTAGCCATATCATCGCAGCTGGCGGCATGGAAAGCATGACCAATGCCCCCTATCTCCTAGAAAAAGCTCGCGCCGGCTTGCGCATGGGTCATGGTGAAATCAAAGACCATATGTTTTTAGATGGCTTGGAAGATGCACAGACTGCACGCGCCATGGGTAGTTTTGCGCAGGAAACAGCCAATGCCAGGGGTATCACCCGAGAGCAGATGGATGATTTTGCACGTTCTTCACTGCTGCGTGCCCAAACCGCTCAACGTGATGGGTTGTTTAAGGCAGAAATCGCTGCTGTAGAGGTCACCAGTCGGCAAGGCACGGTCTTGGTTGACCAGGATGAACAGCCCTTGAGCGCCCGCCCCGACAAGATTTCCAGCTTGCGCCCTGCCTTTGCCAAAGACGGCACCCTGACCGCTGCCAACTCCAGCTCCATCTCTGACCGAGCTTCAGCACTGATTGTAGCCAGCGCACAAGCAGCCCAAATAGCAAGAAGCCACCCCCTGGCAAGACTAGTAGCGCATGCCACTCACTCACAGGCTCCTTCTGAATTCACGCTTGCACCCGTAGGCGCTTTGCGCAAAGTTCTTGAACGAGCCGCCTGGAGCGTCAAGGATGTTGATCTCTTTGAGGTCAACGAAGCATTTGCCATGGTTGCCATGTTGCCCATGATGGATTTGGGCATACCCCATGATCAACTTAACATCCATGGCGGTGCCTGTGCACTAGGTCACCCCTTAGGTTCTTCAGGCAGCCGTATTGTGGTCACCCTGATACATGCTTTACAGTCTCGCCAGCTCAAACGTGGTGTAGCTGCCTTATGTATAGGCGGGGGAGAGGCTACTGCCGTAGCCATTGAGCTCATCTGACATGAACCCCAGTAGCTCTGCTTTTCTGTATCTTGTACTCTAGGCAAGCTGAGCTAAACTGTGGTATCCCCATCATAAAAAGATAAGGGTTGTTACTATGATTCGTCGTTTTAGTTTTACCGCTGGACTAATAAGTCTACTGATTGGCAGCCCTATGGTGCATGCTAGCGTTGCTCCGCAGGTGCAGGATCTGCAAAGCATGGAGACTGACGCCTATAAATTGGCCACACGCTACTTCATGTACACGGTGACGGAGCGCAGTCCCGATCAGCATGCGTTACTTGATACCCTCAAGCAGAATATGCAAAATCTGGTTGACCAAGCCCACGATGACAAACTCACTGCCGCATGGACTGGTTATCGCAAGGTTCTGGAAACAGATCCCTATGACAAGAACAACCTTGTCAGCGAAGAAACGCTAACCGATGTAGACAAGCAGATCAAACCCTTAATCGCCGCCATACAAAACAATATCGCATCAGCTCATACTGATGCCAATGGCAACGCCGCACTGATCTTTAAACAATCGATCTTGATGGAGCGCTTGACTGCTGAGTATTTGCGGCGTGCTACTGACGCGATGGGAGGGTCAATTGTCGCTGACACCAGCGAGGAGGATCCTGAAGCTATGGCTGTAGAATTTAGTAAGGGAATGACTACTCTGTTACATAACTATCAGGGACAGAGCAAGGTCTATTCCAGCCTCTGGAGTGCTGACCGCTATTGGAATTTCATCAAGGGCCGCATGATTGACTTTAACAGCAAGAGCGTCCCCTACATCGTATCCACATTTAATGACAACATCACCAATCAATTAGCCACTGCCTACCAAGCTGCTAATCACTGATCACTAAGCGCGGGGACGCTGCCGTCTCCGCCGCTTTTTAGCACCTCCTGAATGGTTAGTCTTACTCTTGATGGGGTGTGTAGCGACCATGGAGGTGTTACTCGAGCTAAGGCCCTCTAACCGTAACCTCTGTACACGGAAGAAGACAAACACAGCACACTGCAGCATAAAACCAGCAAGCGCAAGATGACTAAAACCTGCCACTTGCTCAGCAGTCAAACCCCGTGTATAGACAGAGGCAGGATAAGCCGTCAGATTCAATACGACCATCACCAGGGTCAATACGATTGGTAGTGAGGCCCCATAGAGAACCCGTGGCAACGATAAATGCGGCCACTTGGCAGCAGCTTGCAGCATTAAATAAAGCAGTAAATTACTGGCCATCACATAAGCCACGGCATCATCCCTCAATCAAGCCAAAGTTTCCCCAAACAACGCTGAACATTGGCAGACGTCGCTGTGGCTACATCTCCCCGTGATATGCCACGCAAAGCAGCAACTCTTGCCTGAACTTCAACTATCCATGCAGGCTCATGCCGTCTTAGACCCTGACGCCATAGAGCTTGAGGCAACATGTCCGGAGCATCCGTTTCCAGCACCATAGCAGAGAGCGGAAGCCGCGTCACCAAAGCAGCTAGCCGACTAGCCGAATCCTGTGTTAACACCCCCCCCAAGCCCAACAAAAACCCTGCATCCACCAGAGTATAAGCTACATTCACTGGTCCATTGTAGGCGTGAATAATGCCACCTGCTGACACCTGGCAATGTCGTAAAGCACTCATTAGCTCGGCATAGCTATGGCGAGCATGAATAACCACCGGTTTACCCACACGGTTGGCTAAATCAAGTTGGTAACGAAAAAAATGCTGTTGCTTACGCCACACCTCTGGCTCGCGGCTTTCCGGAAGAAAACGATCCAGTCCGATTTCTCCCACAGCCACACAATCAGAGCGAGACACCCAAGCCTCCAGCCTCTGCAAATCATCCTCGTTGTGTTGTTTGACATAACAGGGATGAATTCCCCAGGCCGGCCATAAGGTCAAATCCACCATGCTATAGCGTTGGCATACCGACTCAAGTCGCACAAAATGCTCGCAGCTGTAGGCAGGCAACAGCATGGCCCCCACGCCAGCTTGCCTTGCCCGGTTCACGACCTCTTCACGATCATGATCAAAAGCCTCTGCATCCAGATGACAGTGGCTATCAATCAGCATGGTTAATGTTCTCGCGTCGGACTAAAGACAATATCAGGCCAGCGCTCCTGCATAAGTTGCAGGTTCACACGACTAGGTGCCAGATAAGTCAAATACCCCCCACCATCATGGGAAAGCTGGTCATGAGCTTTTTTCTTGAACTCTGCCAATTTTCGCTCATCGTCGCTGTGTATCCAGCGAACCGTCGAGACAGTAACCGGCTCATAGATGCAATCCACTTTGTACTCTTCCAACAAGCGAAAAGCCACGACATCAAACTGCAAAACACCTATAGCACCCAGAATAAGGTCATTATTGATCAGCGGCATAAATACCTGGGTTGCTCCTTCTTCTGAAAGTTCCTTTAACCCCTTTTGCAGTTGCTTGCTCTTGAGCGGATCACGCAGTCGCACGCGACGAAACAGCTCAGGGGCAAAGTGAGGAATACCTAAAAATTGCAACGACTCGCCTTCCGTAAAGGCATCACCAATCTGTATGGTGCCATGATTATGCAAGCCAATAATGTCACCTGACCACGCCAGCTCCAACTGCTCACGCTCACCGGCCAAAAAAGTGAGAGCATCTGCAATGCGCAACTCCTTCCCGGTACGAACTTGCAGCATTTTCATGCCCCGCTCATAATGACCTGAACATATTCTTAAGAACGCAATACGATCACGATGCTTGGGATCCATATTAGCCTGGATCTTGAACACAAAACCGCTAAATGCTGCTTCATCAGCCTCCACCAACCGTTGCGAGGTTTGATGCTGGCGCGGCGGCGGCGCATGCTCAACCAGCATATTTAATACATGATTGACTCCAAAATTCCCCAGTGCCGTACCAAAGAATACCGGAGTCAGCGTTCCCGCCATAAAGGCAGCATGATCGAAAGCATGACTTGCGCCCTTAACTAACTCCAGCGTATCACGCAGAGCCACAGCCTCATCTCCCAGAACTGTATCGACATCAGGATGATGCAAGCCCTCAATGACCTTATCTTCGATCAATTCACTACCATGCCCGGGCTGGTACAAATAAATACGATCTTCCAGAAAATGGTATACGCCACGAAAACTGCGACCGGAACCTATCGGCCAGGTCACCGGGGCACAACGAATCTTGAGCACAGATTCAATTTCATCAAGCAGATCGACCGGCTCACGTATCTCGCGATCCAGCTTATTGATAAAGGAAATGATAGGGGTATCGCGCATCCGGCAAACTTCCATCAATTTGATGGTGCGATCTTCCACCCCTTTGGCGGCATCAATCACCATTAGCGCGGAATCCACCGCTGTCAACGTGCGGTATGTATCTTCCGAGAAATCTTCATGACCCGGTGTATCCAAAAGATTAACCACGCAGTCCCTATAAGGAAACTGCATCACCGAGGTAGTAATGGAGATCCCGCGCTGCTTTTCCATGGCCATCCAGTCCGAGGTGGCATGGCGATCAGACTTGCGCCCCTTCACCGTTCCAGCCACCTGAATAGCCTGACCCCACAGAAGAAGTTTCTCCGTGATCGTGGTTTTACCGGCATCAGGATGCGAAATAATGGCAAAAGTCCGACGAATACCGATTTCTCGGCTCATATCATGCATGTACAGTTCTCCAGCTAAGCGTCTTGCCAGGTAGGATCAAGGGTAAGCGCCATGAGGATCGCATCTTCATGGCCTCCGCCGCGACGCGGATAATACCTGGGTCGGCGGGCAAATTCATTAAAACCAAGACTTTCATAAAGCGCTAAGGCTCGAATATTGGAGGGACGAACTTCCAGATAAAGCACACTCGCATGCCGACGGCTATCTTCGATCATTTGTTCGGTCAGCCAGCGCCCCATACCCTGGCCCTGCTCATCGGGGTGGATGGCTATATTTAATAGCGTGGCTTCATCCAGCACCAGATGTACGACGGCATACCCTACCAGGTGCTGATCCCGATAAAGCAAACTGGCCAGATGATTTCTGGTAAGGCAGCCGGAGAGTATTCCCTCGGTCCAGGGAAAATCATGGGCAGTACGTTCAATCACCAAGACAGCAGGCACATCCTCCACCCGCATGGCTACACGTGTCAACATGAGGCCAAGTCCTTGAATAATTGAGATTTAGCCGCTGAGCTTGACAACAGAACAGCCAAGCCAGGCTGCACTACCATGGAGGCTTCCGGCCACGCTGTATCAAGCCAGGGTTCGAGTCCTGCCCCTAAAACCAGCAAAGACGTACCCGATGAGCGAAATCGCATCAGCAGTCCTTGCATAGCATCTTTATAATCATGAGGCTCATAGCGTTGTCTTGCGAGCCCAGCGGGAGGAAACCTGAACAGCGGACCAGGAACCAAGGCTTCTCTTCTACCCAACCAGCGTGCCAGCTGTGTTAAAAAAGGCCAAACTGAAGCAGGAAGTTCCTGCTCCATATGCGAGATCAGGGCTATCCATTGCGTAGTTAGCTCACAACATTGAACAACCAGCTGGGGAAGAAGAGCCTGAAGCGATGGACCCGTTGGCTCAATCTGAGGTCGTTGTGGTAATTCCTCCGTCGTTATAGCCAGCTTTTTCGGTTCATCGACAATCAAGTCAGGTAGCTGGACATCCATAGTCGCCACAACATCCATCCATGGCAAAAACATCCATGGCTCTGCGCCATCCGCTCCCGACAAGTTCCCGGTACGCTGCATGACGGCGATATCCAAAGCCGCCAAATAAGCGAGTTGCCGCGCATCCGGTTGCGTATTAGATACCATCACCGCTCATCTGTGGATGGGCCCGTTGCGTCGGACTGCATAAAAGATTCAGGGCATCCAGATAGGCTTTCACCGATGCCACCAGGATATCGGTATCAGCACCTTGCCCGTTAACGATACGTCCAGCCTCGTTCAAACGAACCTGTACCTCGCCTTGCGAGTCCGTCCCACTGGTAATAGCATTGACCGAATAAAGCTCAAGCGATGCACCACTGTTGGCCAGGGCTTCAATCGCTCTAAAAGAGGCATCAACCGGTCCGGAGCCGGTGGCGCGCACCTCTTTATTTTGACCATGTACACTTAGCGTTAAATGCGCTTCAGGAGCCTGACCTGTTTTACTCAGGACCTCCAGAGCAACCAATTCATAGACTTTGGGAGCTTCCGTTGTCGATACTGAGCTAAGCAGAGCATGCAAATCTTCGTCATAGATATCATGTTTTTTGTCGGCCAGCTCTTTAAAACGTGCAAACAGGCTGTTTAACAGAACATCAGAGTCCAAGACTATACCCAATTGCTCAAGGCGAGCCCGAAATGCTGCTCGACCGGAATGTTTACCCAGCACCATACGGTTGGTGTTCCAGCCTACATCCTGTGCCCGCATGATTTCATAGGTTTCACGATGTTTGAGTACCCCATCCTGATGAATCCCCGATTCATGGGCAAAAGCATTGGCACCTACGATAGCCTTATTGGGTTGAACCGGAAAACCTGTAATACTCGATACCAAACGTGAAGTCGGTACAATTTCTACGGTTTGAATACGAGTTTCCAGCCCAAAGAGATCCTTACGGGTAGCCAGAGCCATCACCACTTCTTCAAGCGCCGCATTACCAGCTCGTTCACCTAAGCCATTGATTGTACATTCTACTTGGCGTGCACCTGCCAGGACGGCAGCCAGTGAATTAGCCACCGCCAATCCTAAATCATTGTGACAGTGTACAGAAAATACAGCTTTATCGGCATTAGGGATACGTTGCAGCAATATCGCCATCAAGGCGCCAAATTGCTCAGGAATTGAATACCCAACCGTATCAGGAATATTGATGGTTCGGGCCCCAGCATTGATAGCTGCCTCAATGATGCGGCATAAAAAATCCGGCTCGGAACGCCCAGCATCCTCACAGGAGAACTCGACATCATCAACCAGATTACGCGCATAGCGTATGGCCTTGACCGCATGCTCCAAGACCTGTTCGGGAGGCAAACGCAGCTTATACTGCATATGTATGGGGCTAGTGGCTATAAACGTGTGGATACGGGCAGCCCTGGCAGGCCGCAAAGCCCCGGCTGCAGCATCGATGTCCTCGGCGCGAGCGCGAGCCAGAGAACATATCCGAGAATCTTGTACAGCTTGGGCAACCGCTTTTACAGCCTCAAAATCACCCGGACTAGCGACAGCAAATCCAGCCTCAATCACATCAACACGCATACGCTCAAGCGCCTTGGCAATGCGCACTTTTTCTTCCAGAGTCATGGATGCACCTGGACTCTGTTCCCCATCACGCAACGTGGTATCAAAAATAACTACATTGGGCATGTCAATACTCACTCAATCCCGATAGCAGCAGTTTATCATGGAAGCGTGAGTAGTCGACGGCGAACCTGCAGTTCATAGATCAGCCCCATCACTCCCCCAGCGAGAGCCCCAAAAGCATGAGCAGCCGGTTCTACGGCCACATGAATCCAGCTCCTCAGGTAATCGGGATTATAAAAGGGTGTATGCTCATAAGCGATACGCAATACAACACCAGCCAGAATAATACTGGTCCAAAAAAAATCTCGACGCATTGAACTGATCAGGGCAAACACCAGCACCGCTTGTACCACACCGGAGAAACCGGCATAAACTGCACAGCCGGGTTCCCTCCACCACAAACCAGCTCCTATACCCCAGGAAGCCAGTACCATAACTCCCAACCACCAACCCGCTGACACTCCCTCGCCCAATACTGCGCTGATGACCATCAGCACGGCCACATTCATCAACACATGCCAAACGGTAAAATGCACCCAGCTGCCACTAAAAAGCCGCCACCACTGCCCATAGGCAATCTTCTGCCGGTCAAAATCAAAATCCTGAAATACACCCGAACCACCAATATAAAGCACAATCAGCACGATGCTTACCAAAAAGCATACGACCACCCCTGAACGGTACCCTCCCATCAATGATCAGCTAATCCTGGAGGAGGAATATTAAAAGCAGGTGAACCTTGATCATCACTTGACTTGATATCTAGATTGATTTGCGGAGATGCTGGCGGAGTAAATGCGGGAACAGCAGGCAAATCTCCATCACTTTGCACTTTACGCTGCATGAGATCAGCCACACAGTTTTTCAGCTGATCAAGATCACCCACCCGCATCACTTGAGGATTATCAGCATAAGCACGAGCCAAATCAGAACAATCGTCAGCATGAGCCGTTCCCAAGGCCCCGATCAATAGCCACCAGCTTGGCATTCTCATCAAAACCTCCCGGCTACCCCGCCTGTTATTCTTTACTATTCGCCACTCTCAGGACGCCAAACTTGAGCTGGCCCTACCAAAAATGACTTTGTGAGAGCTGATACAGCCCTATGCCATGCCATATTGCCGAGATGAAACTCAGCTGTCTATGTGGCTTTTACAGCATTTCAGTACAAATTCGTAACCTGACTTACAGTCTAGGCTCAAACTATCAACGAGACCAGCGCTTAACCTTGATCAACCCTCCAGGCAAGCTATTTGCTCGGAGGCACCATGCCTTTAAGTTCAGGCGGCTGATATTTCTCGTCATGTTTGGCTAAAACCTCATCAGCCTGCATGATCCCATGCTCAAAATGTCCGGTAGCAATAATACCCTGACCTTCCCGAAACAGATCAGGCAAAATGCCGGTGTAGGTCACCGCTACCTGGTGCTTGAAGTCGGTAATCATAAAGTGAACAGTCAATGAATGAGGGTCTCTTTGCAGGGAGCCTTTGACCACCATACCGCCTGCACGCAGACGAGCTCCCTGGGGCGCATCACCTTGGGCCAGTTGGCTCGGTGTATAAAATAAATTAATATTCTGACGCAATGCATAGGTCGCCAGCCCCACCGCCAAGCCGGCTGCCGCAACAATGATGAAAATCAGAATGAGTCGCTTACGACGCTGTGGTTTCATGGCCTTTACCCCTTAATAATTTTTCGACGCTGCAACTGCGCCTGCGCTTTCAACCAGCGACGATGACGCCATCCTGGTTGCAGGATGTTCCAGATCACAATGATCGCTGTGAGACCATACGCCGACCATACGTAGGGACCATGATGACCCATCGCCCAAAAGGCGGCCCAACTATCAAACGCCATACGTATCCATCTCCACGGTAACCACCTGCCTCACCCAGGATGATTTGGATTCCCTGAGCAATATCTCCTCACGCGCTCTTGCAATAACCATCCACCCAAACAAGCAGTAAAAACCCAGCAAGTTAACCAACAGGGGCAGGTACATAGAGGGAGGCATACTCGGCCCTCGTGTCAGGCTGAAACTAGAGGCCTGATGCAGGGTGTTCCACCATGCTACGGAATAGTGAATGATGGGCAAATTAACAACACCGACCAAGGTCAATAGTGCAGCAACGCGTCCTCCTGCTGGTGAGTTTTCATAGGCTTGGTATAGCGCCATCACTCCCCAGTATAAAAAAAGCAGGATCAACATGGAGGTTAATCGCGCATCCCAGACCCAGTAGGTACCCCATGTTGGCTTACCCCATAACGATCCCGTCAGCAGCGATACCAGAGTAAACCAAGCCCCTAAAGGAGCAACCGACCGGGCCACCCACTCGGCAGTCTTAACTTTCCAGACCAGAAAAATACCACTGGCGATGGCCATAAGCCCATAGCCGCCCATAGCGATAGCTGCTGCCGGCACATGAATGAAAATAATGCGATAACTGTTGCCCTGCTGATAATCAGGCGGGGCAAATGCCAGACCCCATACCAACCCTACGGCCAGCAATATAAATGCAGATCCACCCAACCAAGGCTGCCAGCGACCACTGATTTCATAGAAATGCCGAGGCCCCACGGTTCTTTGAACATATTGCCACAGTTTATTCCACCAGTGCATACCCCATCTCCTACGCAGTAACCGCCAAACGCAATGCTCCCACAATAGCCCAGGGGACCAAGAGCAAAGATATGATCAATAAAACCCCCAGCAGGGCCAGATAAGCTCCCACCGGCAATCCCATGGAAGCTGATTGCACAGCTGCCGTAGCAAAAATAAGCACCGGAATCATGAGCGGCAGGCTTATCAAGGGCAATAATACGCCCGCCCGCCGCAAAGCCACGGTTAAAGCAGCTGCCAGGGCAGCCAGCAGGCTTAGCACGGGAGTACCCAGCAATAAAGTCAGCATTAAAATCCCCAAAGCTCGCCCTTGTAGATTTAACATCACAGATGCCAAGGGACTGAGGATGGTTAATGCCAAGCCTCCTGTCATCCAGTGGGCCAGTACTTTGCCCCATACCAGAGCCAGTGTCGAGGTAGGAGCCAGCAGCATCTGTTCCAGCGTCCCATCCTCAAAGTCCTGGCGAAAAAGACTATCCATCGACAACAACACAGCCAGAACCGCCGCCACCCAAACGACTCCGGGAGCAATCTGGCGCAGTAAGCTCGGTTCAGGGCTAATGCCCAAAGGGAACAGCAAAATAACCATGAGGAAGAATACCAGAGGATTTAACCAGTCGCCTGCCCCCCTCAAGGCCAACTGTAAATCACGCCCCAGCACTGCCCAGAAACCTTTCATAGATCTTCCTGAACCCGAAAGTGGGTTAAATCCAAGGCTTGCAACAAGCGACTAGGCGTCATCTCATGATGCGTGGTAAACAGCACCATACCCCCCGAGTCTGCGTGCTGATGCAGCTGCTGTTCCAGTTCAACCACCCCTTGACGATCGATGGCGGTGAAAGGCTCATCCAGTATCCATAACGGGGATGCTTCCATCCTTAACCTGGCCAGAGCAACCCTGCGTTTTTGACCCGCTGACAAATGAATCAGCGGCGTATGTTCATATCCTGACAACCCCACTTCCGTCAGTGCCATGAACATTTGGGCCGTTGACGGTTGCTGACTACGTAATGCCATCAAAAAGCGTAAATTCTCCATCGGTGTCAGTGCTGCTTTAAGACCCGCAGCATGGCCGAGATAACTAAAATTGGCTACATAGGCTGACCTGTTCTGCCTGACATCACGTTTATTCCAGCACACCCGCCCCTGTGCCATCGGCAACAATCCTGCCACAGCAGCCAACAACGAGGTCTTGCCCGCTCCATTGGGACCGACGACCTGCATCAGGCTTCCCTGAGGCAATTCAAGGTTCAAGGCTTCAAATAACCTGAAATCGCCCCGTTCCACGGCAAGATTCTCTAGACTTAGCAACGCATGACCCTCATGACCGGATTACAGTATACCTGTAGCCTGCCTGAATCTGACAGCGAGAGTATTGACGCGGCACAATTCCATGACACTTAACTATGAACTCTCCCCCAGCTAAACGCCTTGCGGTGTTGTAGCTGGGGTTTCGCGGGTCAAGGACCTAGCCCATATATGGTCGCCCCCGTTTTGCCAATCTTTCTTTTCATGATGTTCAACAAGGTTCGATTGCTGCCATATATCCGAGTTCTGATGAAGGCATTCAG
>JABEVH010000302.1 GCA_013043915.1 Pseudomonadales bacterium | reverse complement strand
GGCAACGGCCTTTATCTCGTGACTCTCTACCAGTTGCTGCAAACTGATAGCTGACAAAAAACCATGAATTTGCCGACTGAGATCCATCCATAACTCATGCGTCAGGCAGGTTAAGCCCTCTTGACAGTCACCTTGGCCTCCACAACGAGTCGCATCGACTGACTCATCCACGGCATCAATGATCTCCGCAATAACGATGCTAACTCCTGGCCTGCTGAGCTGGTAACCACCTCCGGGACCTCGCACGCTGCTCACCAGCTCTGCACGCCTCAACCGAGCAAATAACTGTTCAAGATAAGAGACCGAGATGGACTGCCTAACCGAGATATCAGCAAGACTGACAGGGCCATAACTCCCGTGCAAAGCCAGATCAAGCATGGCTGTTACTGCATATCGACCTTTCGTTGTCAGCCGCATGGCGGCCCTCCATCTTTACTACAAACTAATGACACCACCATGCCATAACCTACTAATTTAGTCAAGTTTAGATGAATCATCGCGCACGACTGCAAAATCCTCAGAATTTAATGCGGGAGGGATCTCATCATTAAAATCCCTACATAAACCCTGCAGGGCCTGGCACATGCCATCCATGCGCTTATCCGTTGCCTGCATGTGATCCAATAATGAACGGATAGCAATAACGACCGGATCTGGCATGTCTGCCGAAGCACCATAGGCCTGAAAACCTATACGACGAGCGTAATCCAGCCTGGCCTGCTCATGGGGATCCCCTGATTTCATAATGACGCGTCCAGGATTGCCCACCACCGTTGCCCCCTCAGGAACAGCCTTGGTCACCACTGAGTTTGAACCAATACGAGCCGCCGCCCCCACAATAATCGGCCCCAGCACTTTCGCTCCAGCTCCCACCACCACACCATTTTGCAGGGTCGGGTGCCTCTTACCTTTGTTCCAGCTAGTGCCTCCCAAGGTAACACCATGATAAAGCGTTACGTCATCACCAATCTCTGCCGTTTCACCAATGACTACGCCCATACCATGATCGATAAAGCAGCGACGCCCAATACGAGCTCCCGGATGAATTTCTATACCTGTCAAAAATCTTGAAACCGTGGACAGCCAGCGCGCCAAACCAAGTAGCCTCCATTGCCAGAGGCGATGCGCCAAGCGGTGAAAAATCAATGCATGAATTCCAGGATAATTAAGCAATATCTCCAGAGTATTTCGTGCCGCCGGGTCGCGCTCAAACACCGAAGCGACATCTTCTCGCAACTCACGCCACAAACTCATGCCGTTTACCCCCCCCTTAATTTTCTACCGAGCGACCTAGCTTATGCTGAATATCCTTCAACATCCCCCGCATCATATTATGTTCCATCCGGTCCATACGAATACGACTAAACATACGCCTGACCCGAACCATCAACTGTCGTGGATTATCAGCAGACAAGAAACCTATCTGTGTCAACACCTACTCAAAATGCTCATAAAAAAGCTGCATTTCTGCAACAGTCACCAGATCTTCATCCCAGCGCGCTTCACCTAAAGGCATACGGCAAGGCACATCAACTTCTGACCCTTCAATTTCATGAGCCATGCGTAACTCATAGGCCAGAACCTGGATTGCAGCTGCCACATTCAGTACCCCGTATTCTGGGTTAGCAGGGATACTCACATGGTAATGGCAAAGCTGTAACTCTTCATTGGTAAGCCCTCGATCCTCCCGCCCGAAAACCACAGCAACGTCACGATGCTCAGATTCCTTAGCCAGCAAAGCAGCTCCCTGACGAGCCTCCAGGTGAGGCCAGGGAATATGGCGCTGCCTAGCACTTGCCGCCACCGCCAGCGAAGTTTCGGCCAGAGCTTCCTCCAGGCTACCTACAACCCGGGCCGTAGCCAACAAATCCGCAGCACCTGAGGCCATAGCTGTAGCCTCGGCATGAGGGAATAGCTTGGGGGTCACCAAGACCAGTTGTGACAAACCCATGGTTTTCATGGCTCGAGCTGCAGCGCCGATATTACCAGGATGCGTCGTCTGGACCAGCACCACACGGACCCTATCAAGCATGGTACCCCCTTTAGCACGCTAAGATTTAAGCGCACTATGTTACCACCATCACCGTCAGGGGAGCATTCCTCAGCATAGAATCTGTTATCATACGGCCATTCACCTCTTAATCAGGTTATCTTTTTCATGCAGCCTACCCTTAATATGGCCTTGCGCGCCGTACGTTCTGCCGGTGAAACCATTGCACGCGCCTATGAACGGCGCGACAGTTTCGAAGTTACCCAAAAAGGCGTACACGACTATGTCACCGAGATAGACCGCAAAGTTGAGCAGATGATCTTTCAGCACCTGCGTCAAACTTACCCAGATCACGGTTTCTTAGGCGAGGAAAGCGGCTCAGCCAATAGCGAGAGTGAATATCAGTGGATCCTGGATCCTCTGGATGGAACCACCAACTTTATTCATGGCTTTCCGCAATTTGCCGTTAGCCTGGCTTTGAAGGTACGCGGCATCACTGAAGTCGCTATCGTTTACGACCCCTTAAGACGTGAAGAGTTCACAGCAGTTCGTGGACGAGGAGCCAAACTTAATAATCAGCGCCTGCGAGTGAGTTCTGCAAAAGGACTGCAAGACTCCCTCATTGGAACAGGATTCCCTTTCCGCCCTGAACAAATGTCAGGCATGGATCGTTACTTAGTGAGCTTTAAGGAAATTGCATCGCAGTGCGCCGGCTTGCGTAGAGCAGGTGCTGCCGCCTTGGACCTTGCTTATGTGGCAGCTGGCCGACTAGATGGCTTTTGGGAATCAGGCTTATCCATCTGGGATATGGCCGCTGGCGACTTACTTATCCGTGAAGCGGGCGGTTTAGTCACCGATCATCAAGGTGGACTGGGCTATCTGAACAATGGCCAGATCGTCGCCGGCCCCCCTAAGGTAGTCAAGTCACTCCTGAGTATCCTGGCTTCAAGTAGCACCTAGTGTCCCTGCCCAAAAATTTACAGCACCGTAAACAGCCTGTCTTACCTGGCAAGCCTCGGCCAGACATGAAAAAGTTGTTTAGCAAAAACTGTATAAACCCTCGCCCCATGCGGGCGGGGATATAAGCGGCGGTTTTAATCAGGTGTTTTTCTGGCTTTGCGCCTAGCCTTTGGGCGTTTCTATCGTACCCCCTGAAGATGCTCATTTTCTCAATTTAAAAGCGTATGCAGGATAGACGGGCGTGAACCTGTCAGCTTGAGTACGCTGCTCCCGATGGCGAAGAAGTCCCGGAAGCACCTCGGAATCGGCCACTTTGATCCCTTCGCCTTACAGCAGGCGCTGATCCATGTCGACAAGGCGTTTCAAACTTTTTTTGTCCTTAAACTCGCCGCAAAGTTTCCCTGTTTCAAGAAAAAACACGGTGATCGGTGAACAGGAAAGCTATCACGGCGTTGGCGCTTGTTCTTGACACACCGAAAGTCAACATAACGCTGCACTATCGTACAGGATTAATATAATCCAGATCGTGTTAGAATCACTGGGCACACTGGTAATTGTGGTGTGTTTTTTTTCGCCCCATTCTCAGCATGTATCATGCAGTTTGTTGTCGTATGGTTTTTACTTTTGGGATCAGGGTATGAGATTTTTTTTGTATCTATTTGTAGGTACGTGGGTATGTCACGGGTACGCTTTGCAAGCTATGGACGATGCTAAATTGCAGTCGATCTCAGAGCAGGATTCCATTGTGGTTAGTTCAGGTTCATCTGCCGCATCAACGTCCGTAACAGCACAGACTTCCGGCTCAAATACAACCACTCCCGTTAAGACTACAGCCCCTGCAGGCATTGCTTCATCGCAGATTGCAGCAACCTCTGCGTTACAGTCCATGGTACCTGGCAAAGGCACTGATGTGGCGCCCGCATCGGGTCAAGTAGCTGCAAATCTCAATCAAGGGACAGGCAGCGCTCCTAGTTTTCTACCCCTAAGCTCTTTATTAAACCAAGGCGGGGGCATAGGGGGAATGTTGGGGGGCAATACATCTTCTGGTTCCGGCGCAAATCTTGGGAATGCTCAATTCGTTGGGGTAAGAGGAGGCTCCACGGTATCCATGTCAATACACTAAGAGTTCCCTTAAATTCACCCTGGTGCATACAGAGTTACCAAATTACGCCCACCTTCTTTAGATCGATAAAGGGACTTATCAGCTCGTTCTATCCATGCCTTGGTATCTTCTAGCCCTAGGGTTACAGGAGCCACACCAAGACTAATGGTATAGCGAATCTCAACACCTTCATGCAGCACCGTTTTTTTCTCGATGTCTGCACGCAAACGCTCTGCAAATATCATGGCTCCTTCAGCATCAGCGCCCACGAGTATAGCTGTAAACTCCTCGCCGCCATAACGACCACCTATATCGGTTTCACGCAGCTGCTGTCGCAATGCCGAAGCCGTCACCCGGATAACCTCATCACCAGCCTGATGACCATAGGTATCGTTAACGCGCTTAAAATGATCGATATCAAACATAACCAACGTGGATTGCAAGCTCTGGTTGCGCTGCCAGCGCTTAAACTCACGAACCAAGCATTCTTCCCAGTAACCACGGTTATAGAGCTGCGTCAACTGATCTGTCCGACTCAACCGTTCCAATTCCTGATTGGCTGTCATCAGCGCCTTACGGCTTACAGCAACATCCGTAACGTCATAGACCATCACCCCCATATGCTTGACTTCCCCATTGACCGACGTTAGAGGGATCATGCTGACGTTCTGGTACATAAAATCTGAACGTCCCGTAATAGGACGATAATTAGAAAAACGAAATATAAATGGGCGCTGCTCCCAGTTCGTATAGACCTGCGTCTTCAACAGAAATACTGAACGCGTTTTTTGTCTGAACCAGCCTTCCTGTATCTCAGAAAAAACTTCGAACAAGGACTTACCTTGCACCGATCGAGCTTGCTTACCACTGTGGTTTTCCATAAAGGAATTCCACAAACATATGTGATAATTTTCATCCAGCACCAGCAAACCTACATCCAGGGTTTGCAGCAAACCCATCATCCAGTGAAACTCTTGAAGGTCTATGCTGCTATGGTTCATGCGACCTCCACTAGGTAACCAGCTTTGCGCTGTAGTACGGGCAAGGAATCATCCGTAAATAGCAACAACAAGTCACAGCGAATATCATGCCCCTCGATGACATAGCTAATTTCTATGGCCAGCGTACGCTGCCATCGACTGGCGTTATGCTTGAATAGATCCGCAAAATCAAGGTGACGTCCCAGAATGACGGGATGACTGCTACTAAAAGCCACATCCAGCTGTTCTGCCAGTCCTTTAGCGAAAGCCCCAATCAGAATACTGGCAATATCCATGACCATTTCGGCTTCAAGTGTCGTTGTCAGTTCCTCTTTGTACCCCAGCAGATCAGCAATTTCCTGATAGGATGAGTCATGAACAATGAGTAGCCCTTCGCCACGCATACCTTCACCGATCAAGCCCTGACATACCGCCGAGAAGGTGTCCTGACGTGCAGCCAATGCCAAGGCCATTTGCAGTTCACTAACTTCCAGTACATTAACCTTCGGAATGGGCAATTCGACAAAAACCTGTAGCAACTCAGCCAGCAATGCCGCAGCACGCCCCATCGCTACGTTTGCCACTTCCCTTAATGCATCGAATCCCTGTGGTGTCGTTGCCTTGGCATCGATAGTTAAGGGAGGCGTCCATTCACCACGCAGGCTAAACAATCCAAACTGCTCTTGGATTTGATCTAGGCGCTCCCGACTTACCGGCTTTTTAATAAAATCATAAGCACCCAGTTTGCGCGTACGATCAACGGCTTCCGCCTGGATATCCCCCGATACGACAACCACAATCACAGGAAGATCACAGCGTTGAATTTCCTCCAGGGTCTCATAGCCGTCCTTAACAGGCATGTTGAGGTCTAAAAACATGACATCAACACCACCCGTCTGGATTTTCTCCAGAGCCTCAGCACCATTTCCAGCAAAATCGACCACGATATCCCATGTGTCAGGCAGTGCTTTCGCCAACTGCTTGCGTGCCATGGCGGAATCGTCACATATCAATACATGACAGCTCATGCCCACCTCAATTGCAACGACTTCTGCATCTCATCCAGTTAAGACGAAGAAATACGTTCTCTCCACCTTTTAGCCCGATTTATGCCTGTGCCACCATAACACCGCCAACACCACCAGCACACCCCCCAAAAAATAGACTAACCAAGGCTGGCGTTTTTCAGCGTATGGATCAATCAAGGAGCGCTCTGCTCCCGGAGGCAGTTGCGCCAATTGAGTCAATGCCGTACCAAAGGCGATATTAATTCGGGCTCGAGTATTGATAGCCCAGCCATTACCTTCCAGTATGGGCCCCAGGTTACGGCTATGTAACTTGAACCAGGCCATGATCATGCTAGGTCCAGATATGACAGCCAGAACCCCCAACAAGGCCATCGGCATCTGCCAGACATGCAGGGCAAGGAAACCTGCCATCACCGAAGCCAAGGCTGTACCGATCGCCCCCACTGCCAGTCCTATCGCGGCAAAAATACCTGCAAAACGCCCTACATCAAAAGCAGCTGCCGGCGCCGTTGTCGGGGACAGGGATTTAGTAGCATTGTCCAGAGTTTTAGTCGCCGATTGCTCAACAGACTGCTCACGCGCACGAGCAATTTTTTGTACCTGATCGGCAAACATGCGACCCAATCGTCTATATGGCGTCCAAAATGCTTCACGCACGCTGATTGGATTTTCAATCAGGCGAATGACCTTGGCATCCCAATCCCGTCCTTGTCGATCATAAAAAACGGCATGCCTTCCAACCATAATACCTCCCGCATCGCCAGCGGTGACAGCAGCCACTATGACTTTATCTGCCTCTCCGGCCCTGCTAAGCTGGCAGTAAAT
>JABEVH010000301.1 GCA_013043915.1 Pseudomonadales bacterium | reverse complement strand
GGCATACTTTTTGTCGCTGGGCGAGCACTACAAAGCTGAAATTATCGGCAGCATTCCAGCGGGCGAAGAAGTCTCCCTCTATCGTCAAGGTGATTTTGAAGACTTGTGTCGTGGCCCTCATGTTCCATCGACGGGTCATCTGAAAGCGTTTAAGTTAACCAAGTTGTCGGGTGCTTTCTGGCGAGGCAATTCAGACAATGAAATGCTGCAACGTATTTATGGTACGTGCTGGGGCCAAAAAAAGGACCTGGATGCTTACCTGACCCGGTTGGAAGAAGCGGCTAAGCGCGATCACCGCAAGATTGGACGTCAGCTGGATCTTTTTCATGTTCAGGAAGAGGCACCGGGATCGGTATTCTGGCATCCGCATGGCTGGACCTTGTGGCAGGTCATCGAGCAGTACATGCGTTCCCGCCTGCAGGCGCTGGATTATCAGGAGATTCGTACGCCGCAGGTAGTCGATAAGTCGCTTTGGCTTAAGTCAGGTCATTGGGATAACTACCGCGAGCACATGTATACCACGTCGGTGGAAGAACGCGATTTTGTGCTCAAGCCCATGAATTGCCCCTGCCATGTGCAGGTGTTCAATCAGGGTTTACGTTCCTACCGCGACTTGCCATTGCGTTTGGCAGAGTTTGGAGCCTGTCATCGCTATGAGCCTTCAGGGGCTTTGCATGGCATCATGCGCGTGCGAGGTTTTACCCAGGACGATGCTCATATCTTCTGTACTGAAGCGCAGATGCAAAGTGAAGTGGGGCAGTTTATCAGCCTGCTGCGCGATGTTTATGCTGATTTTGGCTTTACCGATATTTTATACAAGCTGTCCACACGCCCCGAGAAACGCGTAGGTACGGATGATTTATGGGACAGGGCGGAGCAGGCCTTGGCGCAGTCCCTCAAGGCGCAGGAGGTGGCTTTTGATCTGCAACCGGGTGAGGGGGCTTTTTATGGTCCCAAGATTGAGTTTACGCTGAAGGATTGTCTGGGGCGGCTATGGCAGTGCGGTACCATACAGCTGGATTTCTTTCTGCCTGGTCGCCTGGATGCTGAATTTGTAGGCGAAGATGGCAAGCGGCAAGTGCCGGTCATGTTGCATCGGGCAGTGCTGGGTTCTTTTGAGCGTTTTATCGGTATTCTGATTGAGCATTATGCCGGATGGTTCCCTTTGTGGTTAGCTCCGGTGCAAGTGGCGGTGCTCAATATTACCGATCATCAGGCTGAATATGCCCGTTCAGTTCAGCAAACCTTGCAGAAATCGGGCTTGCGTGTCATCACGGACTTGAGAAATGAGAAGATTGGCCTTAAAATCCGTGAGCTTACATTACAGCGCGTACCCTATCTGATTATTTTGGGTGATCGCGAACTAGAACAAGGTGCTGTTGCAGTGCGGACTCGTGAGGGCAAAGATCTCGGACAGATGAGTATCGAAACCTTGGTGCAGCGCTTAGCAGTAGAGATTGCCCTTAAAGGCAGAAATCCAGCGGAGTGATGATAATCAAGGTGGAAAAACAACAGGTTCGGGGTGAGAAACGGCCGGCGATCAATGATGAAATCCGGGCGCGTGAAGTTCGGTTGATTGATCTTGAAGGGAAGCAGGTGGGGGTGGTTCCCTTGCGTCAGGCGCTAACGGCGGCTGAGGAAGTGGAACTGGATTTGGTGGAGATCGTCTCCGATGCCGAACCTCCCGTATGTCGTATCATGGATTACGGCAAGTTCCGTTTCGAGCAGAAGCAGAAACAAAAAGAAGCCCGCAAGAAGCAGCATCAGGTTCAAATCAAGGAAATCAAGCTGAGGCCGGGAACGGAAGAAGCTGACTACCATGTGAAGCTGAAGTCTATGGTTAGGTTCCTCGAAGAAGGGGATAAAGCCAAGGTGACGTTGCGCTTCCGCGGTCGTGAAATGGCTCATCAAGAGCTCGGCCTGAAAATGCTGCAACGCATTGAGGTTGATCTCGGCGAGTTTGGGGTGGTTGAACAACATCCCAAAATGGAGGGCAAAATGATGGTTATGGTCATTGCCCCCAAGAAAAAGAAATAACCGGGTAACCGGTGGTTTCTACCCCCAGACGGTCTGAACGCTTGGCGTACAGGCGACAGTTGACAGGGTCCCATCCACATAAAGAGAGTGTCATGACATGTGCAAAATCAAGACCTGTCGCGGCGCCGCTAAGCGCTTTAAGAAAACCGCTAATGGTTTTAAGCGCAAGCAGGCGTTTAAGCGTCATATTTTGACAAAAAAATCCCCGAAGCGTATTCGTCAGCTTCGCCCGAAAACCATGGTCGCTGACTGTGATGTGCGTGAAGTGTCACGTTTGATTCCTTACGCCTGAGGGGAGATGAGCAATGCCAAGAGTTAAGCGTGGTGTGACGGCTCATCGCCGGCACAAAAAGATTCTGGATCGGGCCAAAGGATACTACGGTGCGCGTTCACGCGTTTACCGCGTAGCGTTCCAGGCTGTTATCAAGGCCGGTCAGTATGCGTATCGCGACCGCCGTCAGCGGAAGCGTCAGTTCCGAGCCTTGTGGATTGCCCGTATCAACGCGGCATCGCGTATCAATGGGTTGTCCTATAGCCGTCTGATCAACGGTTTGAAGCGTTCAAGCATCGAAATCGACCGTCGTGTTCTGGCCGATATCGCTGTACATGATGCTGCTGCATTCTCGGCTTTGGCCGATCGTGCGC
>JABEVH010000300.1 GCA_013043915.1 Pseudomonadales bacterium | reverse complement strand
GTCAACGAAATAGGCAGCAAACAGATTAAGCCCGAATATCTTTTGAATACCGTTGATGATGCCACTGATGGTCAACGCCAAGGTAACGCCAAGCACAACCCCCATACCGGTACCTACCAAACCAATAAAACTGCCTTGTACCATAAAAATACGCTGAACGGTCTCAGGACTAGCTCCTAAAGTACGCAGGATAGCAATATCAGCCTTCTTATCAGTAACTACCATCACTAGGCTAGATACAATATTGAAAGCTGCCACAGCGACGATCAAAAACAACAGCAAACCCATCATGGTTTTTTCCATCTGGATAGCACTGAACAGATTACCCTGACTTTCTTCCCAGGTACTGCCATAAAAGTTCTCTGACAAATGCCCCAGGATCTGGCGAGTCACTTCAGGGGCCTGAAAGAGATCCTTGAGCTTAAGCCGTAAACCCTGAACCTGACCCTGCATACGCAACATGCGCGCAGCGTCATCAAGATGTATATAGGCCAGTGAACTGTCCACCTCGGCGCCTACCTTGAAAACGCCTACGACAGTAAATCGTTTAAACCGGGGAATAACCCCTGCCGGTGACAATGAAGCTTCCGGTAAAACCAACATGACTTTGTCCCCTGGCCCAACCCCCAAACTACTGGCTAGACCGGCTCCCAATACAATGCCAAATTGATCGCTCTGCAAATTGGCCAGATGCCCCTGCGTCATGGCGGTATCAACAATGGAAACCTTGCGCTCCGCATCAGGCAGCACACCGGTGACGACAGCACCCGTGACATTCCCCTGTGCCGTCAGCATGCCTTGCATCTGAATAAAGGGAGCAGAGGCTTCTACCTGTGGATTTTTCGATGCCAGCCTGGCCAGGGATGGCCAGTCTTCAATGGGTTGATAGGCATTGATCGTCGCTTGCGGCACCATACCCAGAATACGTGTACGCAATTCATGATCAAAGCCATTCATCACCGACAATACCGTGATCATCACCCCCACACCTAACATTAAGCCAAGGATGGAAGTCAGCGATATAAATGAAATAAAATGATTGCGGCGGCGAGCCCTGGTGTAACGCAGGCCTATAAAAAGAGAAAGCGGTTTATACATGAGCTACTCTAAACCATCATCACGAAAGCAGGAAATACCATGTCCCAGTCCAAGGAAGCTGCGCATGAACGACGTCAACTGCATAGATCGCAGCAAATGCTGCGTGTGCAGTGGAGCATCTTGGATGCCAACCAACTTGACCTTGACCCCTATGCTGACGAATTTGCCCTGCCAGCCTATTTTCATCTTGCCCATCGTATGCTGGACCTGGATGCTGAACAACGGCATCTGTTGCGAACCATCAACAGCGAATCTCGAGCCACCGCACAATACCTTCAGGTTCTGGACAGAAAACTTCATTTATTAGCCAGCTCCTTGATACCTGATCTTCCCGGTGAAACCGCCCTAGCTCGCAACATCAGTGAAGGCGGCCTCAGCTTGCAATTCCCACAGGCTCTTCCAGTCGGACAGGGCCTGCATCTTTTACTGCAAAGTCATGACGCCTCTCTTTGTATCAGTGCCACGGGGCGCGTCGTCCATGTTCGCCATCATGGGGGGGATTATACGCTGGGAATTGAGTTTGTGGCGCTACGAGAACCCGACCGACAAGCAATTTGCCGTCTGGTCATACGCCAGGCACATAAGGAGTAGATTGCAAAAACCATTGAGCATTGATCTGGCCTTGCACAAGCCAGCGACACCCCCTAAGATCTAGGCGATTATCTCGTTACAAACAACGTACTAAGGAGGCAGGAGGGCGATAGGCTTAATTATCCCCCCTGATGATGATCTATGAAAATAATCGTGACATTATTGGCTCTGCTCTGGAGCTTTCAAGTACTTGCAGTCGATACCCCTGAACGCGGCATGGTGATGACTAGCGTTGCCCTCAAGTTTGGTGAGCCTAAGGAAAAATTGCCTGCCGTGGGCAATCCTCCCATCGTGCGCTGGGTTTATCCTGGCTATGTGGTGTATTTTCAGGACGACTACGTCATCGATACAGTTTTGGTACCAGCTACGCCCCCTGCTCACGGATAAACTCATGCTGGTCATAGGTCACCGTGGTGCCCGCGCCGAAGCCCCAGAAAACACGTTGGGTGGTTTTCGCCATCTGCGTTCTTTGGGGATTCTACGTGTTGAACTGGACATACAGGTCGCGCGCAACGGGGAACTGGTCGTTATACATGACACTGATCTGCAACGCACAACAGGTCAAGAGGGCAACGTGCATGATTTCACCGCGCTTGAATTAGCTGCCATGGATGCCTGTCACCTGCATTTCCCCTCCTGGCCAGTGCGCGAGGGCATACCTGATCTTGTCGATGTCATGCGTGAACTGCAGGATTTTGAGCATATTCAATTCGAGGTTAAGGCTACCCTATCCTCTGACGTAGAAGCCGTCGTAGCTCAACTCCCTGGATTGATACGACACTTTAACCTTATAGATCGCTGTATCAGCACATCATTTAATCCCCTTTACCTGCAAGCCCTGCGTCAGGATGCTCCCGAGATACAACGAGGATTACTATTCGATGAAAAATTTCCCGGCAACCCGGTTGAACTTGCACAACGATTAGGATGCCTAATCCTAGGGCCGCAACAACAACTTTGCGCCCCCCCCCTGATCCAAGCCGCTCATGCAGCTGGACTGATCATCTCAACCTGGACAGTCAATGACCCTGAACGCATGCGTGAACTAGCGTCCTGGGGCATACACTCGCTGATCACTGATCAACCCACGCTAGCCCTAAACACACTGGTAGACTGCAGACAACCTGCCTTGGGCTGATCATGGTGCCGGCTCAGTAACACCAGGCATATGTGCCTTCTGGAACTGAGGCTCCTCGATGATGGTCTGGAGATTGCGCATGGTATTGTAAGGAGACTCTTCCAACACAATATTGATCACCCATGCTGGCAAATGACCTTCAGGGTTGACATGACCCTCGGTAGTCACCTCCACATCCCCATGACCCAGGGGCTTAAATGTCCAATTTGATCGTAATTCTCGAGTACGCACAAACGCAGGCCTAGGCGGGAAAATGGCAGAATCAGCATCACCCGCCCGCAAATGCAAGGTTAGCGTAACTGGGTCCTGGCGCCAGTGCCCCTTCATGACCGCATCACGGTCCGTGACAGGCCAGGGCATGTTAGTCTCCATCAGCAAGGTATATTCATGCTGGGCGTCATTACGCTGCAAAGCCTGAACCCGCGAACAACGGTCTATCCAGCGCGGAGCATCCTGCACATCGTAAAACAAGGCCAGCAATCCCGACAGGCTACTATGCACCACGGTCCTGGCTTTAAAAGCCTCCACAGGAGAATCAGCAACTTCGGCCTTCCAAACCTGAACACCATGTCGATCACGAGCAAGTTTCCAATCGGAGGCGTGAACGCCCTCAGCAGCGAGGAACCCTGCACACATCATTAACCACAACTTCATGGGTTGACTTCCTTGATAGCATCAAAATGAGAATTTTGGTACTTTTGACGTTGAATTTGCCATTTTAAATTACGCAAACTGCCGTAGGGCAGATCAGTAACCACTAAATTGACTGCCCAATCCGGCACCACACCTCCTGGCAATCCAAAGCCCCTGAACGTCACCTTCACGCGGCGACCTGACAGGGGTTGAAATATCCAGTCGGTATCCATTTCCGGCATGCGAATACATCCCGGCTGCAAACCAGGACCTCCGGGCTCACTCACACTACTGATAGTAACTGTGCCTGTTTTACTATCCTGAAACAGGTGGGTATGGAGATAGGTATCACGATCATGTAACGGCCAAGGCGCTTTGATCACCGTATAAGCAGTCAAATCGTGATCATCCTGGCGATGCACGATATCCACGCGACCGATACGATGCATCCAGTTAGGCAAGTTGTCCGTGTCCTCAATGAGTGCCACGAGTCCCGCTAGTGAGCTTTTAACCGTAGTCTCGGCAGTAAATTCCCGAATATTGGTACCCTGTATGGCACGGGTGGCAATCACAATATCCGTCTCCGGACTGTTAATCACCTGCTGCCAAGGACCCACGGGCTCAGGAGGGGGTCCTGCCCACACCCACGTATCACCGACAGCTGTCACCATGACCGCCGTAGCCAGCCATTTCCATTGCCCACTCATGCCTATACCCTGACCCAGCTTGATCGGGCGCTATTTTCACTGCTATTGCTGCCCATGTACACCCGCAAAGTGATGACAAAATGTATCTGACACATGACACTAATGGACTACATTTTTGGTCACTTACGTCAGTGACGTCAAACCATAACTCCCCTAGAATGCGTGTTCGATGCGGGTTAATGCAGAAAATTTATAAAATTTCCTAAAAATTTTGATGCACGGCAGTGGTCGAGATACGCACATGGCTTTATCATCAGCGCGCCCAGCACCCGTCTGGATGCACCAAGCTGGGTGACATTGAACGTTGTTATAACAAAAAGGGATGAATGATGCACTCTGCAAAACCAGTGCTGTTAAATCGAACAGTGGGTGAATGGCTGTCCAGTCTGCCTATGTTTGTGTTACTGCTGCTGACGCTCGTCATAGGAACCGGAGAAATGTTCCATGGCCAGTTGTTGCGTATGGGGGAAAAGATATTTGGCGATCCTGTCGCTGGTGTTCAGTATTTTATGATGCGCGCTAACCCCACCAAGCCAAACTGCGAACCCAATGCCAATATTGATACAGAAGTCGCCAAACAGATAGCTGCCACCAAGTCATCTAGCGGCAGCGATGATTTCGGTTCGCTGTTTGCCTCTTCGCCGGCTGATCCTCAAGCGGTACGTCAATCGGTGCAGACGTCTCTTGACCAGTGCCGTGAACGGCATGTCATCTATAACAAGATCATCCAGCACATTACCCCCGGCCTGCGCGCCTATCGCACTTTTGAAACTGCATTCTTTTGGCTGTTTCATTTTGGCATGGATAACCGTCCCCTGTTGTTACTGCTTATCGTGTTTTTCGCCTCGATGACAACAACCCTGGGGTTCCACCATATTACCTTGCGACCTGCACGCACGGCACTTGACTTTAAAGTGCAGGCCATCGCCATGGTTATCGCCAATGCGCTGCTGATATTCTCCTGTGTCAGTCATCTTATGGTTGACCTGAACTCGGGCGTACCTGTGGACAAACCCTGGATTTTTTATACCTGGATCACCATGTTCAGCCTGCTGACCCTGGTGAGCTTCGCTCAAATATTCCGAACACCCGCCCATGCTCAACCAGGTGGA
Source organism: Pseudomonadales bacterium (assembly GCA_013043915.1). GTDB lineage: Bacteria > Pseudomonadota > Gammaproteobacteria > Pseudomonadales > Moraxellaceae > JABEVH01. The sequence goes on along the minus strand of JABEVH010000300.1, from coordinate 7,205 downwards.
ACTCTGGGAAAGGCACTACTGTCCATTCCGATCTATGCCTTTATGGCGATCAATGGCAGCATTTTCTTTTTGACGCGAGGCGATCACCCTGCTCTCTCCATTTATATGAACCAGATGATGGACCTTTCCTCCATCTTCCTGAACCTTTCGCTCTACATATGGACTGGCATGCTGCTTAAACAGTCGCGCGTCGTGGATCTTTTCCTGGACATACTACGTCCCTGGAAATTCTCCCCTGAAATGCTGACCTATATCATTCTGCTGGCTGCAGCGGTCCCCACCGCTTATACCGGCGCTTCAGGGATTTTTGTGATCGCCGCAGGCCCCCTGATCTATAATGAAGTGAAACAGGCTGGCGGCAGCCGTCAATTCGCCCTTGCTGCTACGGCGATGTCAGGTTCTCTGGGTGTCGTGTTACGCCCCTGCCTGCTCGTTGTATTGATTGCTGCACTAAACAAGGAAGTTACCACAGCGGCCTTGTTTCATTGGGGTTTCTGGGTGTTTATACTCACGTCAACTCTGTTCTTTACCGTTTCCCAGATACACAGAACGCATCGCGTCAAGATTGAGCGACCTGGAATAGCCATACCCGGCATGATACGCAACTGTGTCCCCGTCATCCCTTACGTCATTATCATCGGCTTAGTCGTTCTGAGCTATCGCCTGCTGCTCGATACGCCGCTGAATGAGTTTACAGCTCCGGTGATCATGCCTATCATCATGCTGGTCTTGGTCATGTTTGATAAGCTACGCCGTAATCCGCACGATAAAACCCCACCTAAAAAGCGTAATCGTCGTCAGGGATTGGAACGATCGATCCGGTTTGCCACCAATGAAACCACAGGACATATTGGTGCGCTAATCATGCTGATGGCCTTGAGCCTGACCATGGGTGGTTTAGTATCGCGTTCAGGCATCATGGATCTGGCTCCCACACATTTCCCGAATATCTGGGTAGCGATGAGCTTCCTGGTGGTAACGAAAGTCTTGGTGGGTATGTTTATGGACCCCTTTGGGGCGGTCATACTGGTATCAAGCACCTTGGCTCCCATCGCCTACAAAGCGGGTATAGATCCTGTTCATTTCTGGATGATGGTGCTGGTCGCCTTTGAACTAGGCTATCTGTTGCCACCGGTGGCATTGAACCAACTGCTGACACGTCATGTCGTAGGAGAAGAAGAAATTGAAAAAGCTGATGCTGAAGTCAAAAATCTTCGTTTTTTCCGTCGCTATGAACGCTGGATAGTTCCTGTTATCGTGATGTCAATCGGCTTGGTCATTGTGGCATTTGTGCCGTTGTTTATGATTGGTCACTGATGTTGCTTGGTTGTGGATCTGGGCGAGCTTGGGCTCCCCAGGTCCAACCACCCTGAGCTGGCTTGCCACGGGTAGGCTATGGTAAGTAATAAATATTCTCCCATCGAAACTTTAAGCTCCCCTGCTATCCTGGCTAGCGAGCTTCCGTCATGCTGGGAAGAACAACACTTTAATCAGGCGCATCAGCTGATGGCAGCGGTCAATCTTCTGATTGCACCCGATATTCTAGAACGCTTACGTCAGATTTTGGTACTAGTGGAACAGGTACTGCAGTCTCCTCCCTTGCGCAAACATCTGTTAGAACGTCATGGACTGTATGAAGAAGGTCCCGCTACGCCAGGTGCTTTTCTGTGCTTTGACTTTCATTTGCAGAATCGTGAACCTCGTCTTATTGAAATCAACGCCAATGCCGGTGGACTCCTGCTCAATGCATGGCAGCGTCAACGCCTGGCAAAATCTGGACTGCCCCCCAATGACGTGGATGTGGAAGCCATGATCATGCGCATGATTCTTGCGAGCTGGGACCAACTGCGTCCCGAGCATACCCTGCAACGCGTATTGATTGTAGATGACCAACCTGCGACCCAATTTTTATTGCCTGAGTTTCTGCTTTACCGTGAGCTGTTCGAGCGCCATGGACTGAGTTCAGCCCTTGTTGATGCGCGCTCTTCAATCGGGGATGCCCCTCATACCCTGATCTATAATCGACTCACTGATTTCTATCTGGATGACCATCCTGAACTGAAAAAAAACGCCCTAATTCCCAGCCCTCACACCCATGCCCTGTATGCGGACAAACGCAATCTGATCGACCTTGAGCAGTGGCTCAAACACCACGCCCCTGAGCACGCACTGGCGCTAAATTCCCTATGGCTGCCTATGCAGGCGATGCACAATCAGGATGCTGCTTACTGGTGGATGCACCGAGACGACTGGTTTTTTAAACCGTCGATTGGCTACGGAAGCAAAGGCGCCTACAGCGGACGCAAATTAACACGAGGTAAATTGACAGCGTTGATGCAGGATGGCTCGTATGTGGCACAGGGCTACTGCCCCCCTAGCACCGTTACTCTGCCCGGAACCGGCGAGACCATGAAAATTGACCTGCGTGCTTACGCCTACGCAGGTCAATTACTGCTCCTGTGTGCCCGCCTTTATCGTGGGCAAACCACTAATTTCCATACTCCAGGTGGCGGTTTCGCCCAAGTTTACGGCAGAAACGGATAATCAGTGTAACCCGTTTCATCACCGCCATAGAACAACTCAGGGCGAGGAGCATTCAACGCCTCCTTCAGCTGCAGTCGACGTACCAGATCAGGATTGGCAATATAGCTACGACCAAAGGCAGCAGCATCAATCAAACCATTGGCCAGCAAAGGCTCGGCTTTTTCAACCGTATAGTTCCCTGCAGCGATAATGATGCCGGGGAAACGCTGGCGCAGACCACGACGGAATGCCTCGCTTAATACCGGTCCACCCGCCCAATCCGGCTCAGACAAATGTAAGTAAGCAATGCCGCGCTGATTAAATTGTTCGGCCAAGTAAAACCCCATAGCCTCCCCTTCATGATCATCAAGCCCATTAAATATACCTAGGGGAGAGATACGAATACCCACATGATCAGCATCCCAGGCTGCAATCGATGCATCTAGCGCCTCCAGCGTCAACCGGGCGCGATTTTCCAAAGAACCACCATAGGCATCCGTACGCTGATTGCTTTGTACGGACTGAAACTGATGCAACAGATAACCATGGGCTGCATGCACTTCCACCATATCAAAACCTGCCTCACGCGCATTTTCGGTCGCCTTGCGGTAGGTCTCCACCAGATCAGGCATTTCCTCGGTACGCAGCGCACGGGGAGTATCACAATCCACACGTACCGGCTTACCATCTTCGCCCACCACCGTCGTACGGTTCTCATAAGGCAGCGCTGATGCCGAAACAGGCAACTGCTGGTCTGGCTGCAGGGAATGATGCGATACACGCCCAACATGCCAAAGCTGCAAAGCCATACGTCCCCCGGCAGCATGGACGGCATCGGTAACTTTCCGCCAACCCTGAACCTGCTCCGCAGAGTAAATACCCGGCGTAGCCATGTAACCTTTACCCTGAGGTGATATCTGCGCAGCCTCGGAGATGATCAACCCGGCCGTTGCCCGCTGCTTATAATAAGTAACAGACATCGGTGATGGAACATCGCCTGGCTGTGTTGCACGCATACGCGTTAAGGGAGCCATCACAATGCGATTGGGCCAAGTCACTCCCCCCACGCTGACAGGGGTAAACAAGGTATTTGTCATGCTTAATCTCCAATAGACCAGTCAACTATTTAGTATGCCTACAACAGGGCTACTCACCCCGGTAACTTCAATTTCTATTTAGAACACGACGCGTCAGCATCAAAGCCGCCTGCAAAGGCGAATCTCCGCGCTGTACTTTGGAAGCCAAATCAGCACCACACCATAGGGCATACAGCGACTCAGCTAAGGTTTCGACATCCGCACCGCTATGATCTGCATGCGGTTCCTGTATTTGCCGCAAGGTGACTGCCAATCGCTTGACTACAGCCACCCGGCCAGCCACCAGCGCTAGTCGCATGTCTTCAGACAAGTCTGAAACTTCTGCAGATAACTTGACAGCAAAACAGCCTTGGCTGCATCCAACCGCCTGCATACGCTCTATCCACTGACTGAAATAGGCCAGCAACCGTTCCTCAGGCTCTCCCGAACTACCCAGAAAAGCATCAAGCTCTTCCAGATACCGCGCAAAATAGCGCTCGAGCAAGGCCACCCCAAATGCTTCCTTTGACTTGAAATAGTGATAAAATGAACCTTTCGGAACCTCAGCCTCATTCAAAATTTCTGACAAGCCCGTAGCAGCAAAGCCGCGACCGCGCATAACCCGCTCTCCTACATCTAGCAGGTGTTCACGGGTATCTTGGTAGTGCGTTTGGCGTGTCATGCCCCATGCTAGTAGACCGATCGTCTAATGTCAAGTTCCCAATCCACTGAAAGTCCGATCCCGTCGTATATTCTGGTATCATCGCGACCATGTCAGATATTCTCCATACCCTGCGCAGCGTCTTTGGCTATGCCTCCTTTCGGGGACAGCAAGAGGCTGTGATACGTCACACCCTGGCCGGTGGTGATGCCTTGGTCCTCATGCCTACGGGTGCGGGTAAATCCTTGTGTTTTCAGATCCCTGCCCTGCTTCGACCCGGACTTGCCGTGGTCATTTCACCCCTGATAGCCCTGATGCAAGATCAAGTTGATGCCTTGTTGCAACTGGGGATCAATGCGGCTTACCTCAATTCATCGCTAGATTGGCAAGAAGCATCCTCTGTCGAACGCAGAGCACTTGCAGGCGATCTTAAATTACTTTACGTGGCTCCTGAACGCCTAGGAACAGCCCGCTTCATGGATCTGCTGCAGCAAATAGATGCCGTGCAGGGATTAGCGCTGTTTGCCATCGACGAGGCGCATTGCCTGTCGCAATGGGGGCATGATTTCCGGCCTGAGTACCTGCAATTGGCCAGGCTGCATGAGCAGTTTGCTCATATACCCAGGTTGGCTCTCACCGCTACAGCTGATTTGCCAACACGCGACGAAATCATTCGGCACTTGAAGCTCTCTACCGACCAGGTATTTATTGCCAGCTTCGACCGCCCCAACCTGCAGTACAGTGTCCTGGAAAAAACCCAACCACGTGCTCAGCTTAAAGAGTTTCTGCGCGCTCATCGTCATGAATCAGGTATCGTATACTGTCAATCCCGCAAGAAGGTTGATGAACTGGCTGCTTGGCTTAACGATGAAGGTTACGAGGCACTACCTTACCACGCGGGCATGAGCACACAGGACCGAACGCGACACCAGCGTCAGTTTATTTCGGCCGATAGCCTGATCATGGTAGCCACCATCGCCTTTGGCATGGGTATCGACAAACCGGATGTGCGTTTTGTCGTGCATATGGACATCCCCAAGAGCCTGGAAGCCTACTACCAGGAAACAGGACGCGCAGGGCGAGATGGAGATCCAGCCGATGTCTGTATGCTATATGGTCTACAAGATGTGGTGATGCAACGCCAACGCATCGATGCATCAACCGCCGATTTGACACAAAAGTTATTGGAAAAACGAAAACTTGATGCCTTACTGGCATTTTGTGAATCTGCCGAATGCCGACGGGTACAACTGCTGCGTTACTTTGGTGAGTCCATAGGCCCCTGCGGTCGATGCGACATCTGTCTAAATCCCCCTCTGCGTTGGGACGGCACCACGGCTGCACAAAAAGCCTTGTCATGCATCTACCGCAGTGGTCAACGCTTTGGCAGCGGCCATGTCATTGATATCTTGCGAGGACAGCGCACTGCCAATGTACTCAAATACGAACACCACATCCTGACGACCTTTGGCATTGGGCAAGACCTTGACGAACAGGCCTGGCGTGCCGTAATCAGGCAATTACTTGCTCTTGGCTACCTTGCCGCGCAAGCTGAGCGGCATGGCGCCTTAATGCTGACCGAAGCAGCTCGTCCTGTCCTGCGCGGAGAACAGAGCTTGTTGTTTCGACGACATCGCGTAACCCCATCTCGTGCACTCTATGAATCTCCTGCACCGGTGAAAGGTCTACATTCAGAGCTTGCCCAGGCATTAAGGCAATGGCGCAAACAACAAGCTGAGCACTTGAATGTGCCGCCCTATACCCTCCTGCATGACCGTACCTTACGTGAGCTGGCGACACAACGCCCCCATCGCCCCGAGGAGCTGCTGCGCATACATGGCATTGGTCAACGCAAGGCAGAACGCTATGGCCAACAAATTCTGGAGATCATCGCGACATGCACATCTGGGTAGATGCCGATGCCTGTCCGGTTGCCTTGCGCGACCTCTTGTTCCGAGCCGCGGAACGAACCCGAACACCAACCACCCTAGTCGCCAATGCTTACTTGCGCCTACCCCCTTCAGCCTGGATTAACAGTATCCAGGTTGAACAGGGCTTTGACGTGGCAGACAGGTACATAATCAGCAAAATACAGTCAGGTGATCTGGTGATTACCCAGGATGTCCCTCTGGCTGCACAAGCTATAGACCGGGGTGCGAAGGCACTGAATCATCGCGGCGAACTGCTGACCAGCACCAATATTGGGGACAGACTGGCAACACGCAATCTTTTGCAGGACCTACGCGATGCAGGCCTGGCGCAATCCAGCCAAAACGCACTGAGTCTGCGTGACAGGCAGCTATTTGCCTCTGAACTTGAACGTCAGCTACGCCCCAGTTCATAACAGAAAAGGCGCGTTTGCAAGGTCTGTCCGACATCGATTACTTTGGCCGGACTAACATCGGGGATAGCAAAACTATTGCTCACCATCCAACTCCCTGGGCGCATTTCGGAATTCACTTTGCACCACAGAGCAGCCATAGGAGCGGGTGATAAAAACGCATAGACGACATCCGCTGAGGCCAGAGAGAGACTCCAGAGGTTACCGTGCAGCACCTTACAATTGTGTAATTGTCGACAACGCCAGCGCGCCCAAAGCCACGGCACCCAGGCTTGCTCAACCCCCAAAAAACTCACTTCTGGATGACGGGTAGCCATCCAGGCCACCACCTGACCATTTCCACAACCTAAGTCCACCCAGCATTTAGCCGTCTTGGGCAATTGCTGTTCCAGGCACTCACAAGCGAGCCGTGAACTTAAATATAGCGGTACCCGGTCTTTATCAACCCGTCCAAATACCAACCAAAGCATCACAAAGACAAGAGCCTCATAAATGGCGATATGTCCACGGACAGGAAGGCTCAACTGCCAAGCCAGCAACCCTGACAACACCAGGTGCATTAAGCGCACACGAATTTCTTTTGTGCCCCAGACTAGTAATATAC
>JABEVH010000299.1 GCA_013043915.1 Pseudomonadales bacterium | reverse complement strand
TTGTTTTTTGTTTTGGTACTAGAGTGATTGGTTTGTGTGTGTATCTCTGAATGCTTCTCTGACCACATTGACTTTCTGGCATCAGTGCCTGAACTTCGCTGATCATAGGATCAACATCATCCAAGGCGAACCAACGCGCGGCAAAACCTAACATCAAGCCCAAGATGACGCCTAAGGCACTCAGCAGGACAATGGCTAACCACATGGCTATACTCCTCGTGATTTCAGTATCAGGCACCGCCAATCAAGCCGCTAAAACCCATGAAGGTCATCGCGAGCAACCCAGCCGTGACAAAGGCGATAGGTGCTCCTGCAAAAACAGCGGGGACCTGAGCTAAAGCCAGGCGCTCACGCAATCCTGCAAAGATGATCATAATCAATGAAAACCCTACCGCTGAGCCAAAACCAAAGACCGTACTCTGCATGAAGTTATAGTTTTCGCGCACAGCGATCAGAGGAACCCCCAGGACGGCACAGTTAGTCGTAATCAGCGGCAGATAAATACCTAAGGCTTTATAGAGTTTGGGGCTGACTTTGCGAAAAACCGTCTCGGTGAACTGTACGGCCACCGCCACCACCAGAATAAAAGCCATGATGCGCATGACGCCAATCCCCAAGGGCTCCAACAGCCAGTGCTCCAGCATCCAGCTACTCGATGCCCCCACCGTCATCACAAACGTGGTCGCTGCACCTATACCTAAGGATGTCGACAATCGCGTCGACACCCCCATAAAGGGACAAAGACCAAGAAACCTGACCAATACCACGTTGTTGACCAGTACCGTACTCATCAACAGCATCATGTAATCCATGTCCCAGCACCTCAATGAACTCTGGGGCATAAATTGCAGATTCCATGCCATAGCACTTAAGGAGGGAACAAACGCATGACAGTCCTACCAATTTCTAGCCCTTGAGGACCTTGGGAGAGGCCAACTCGCTAACATCATTACCGACATAGACATGAACATGCCCAACAATTTGTCAGGTATGCAACAGACCTATGTCTATCATTCACTCGCCATCTAAATGATGACAGCACCTACACAAACGCATCAAATCATGCTTCCCGATGGAGCGCCGGCACTCATTTAGCGCATTCAAGCCCCTCTCTTGACCCCATGCAGCCCTTTTTCCAACCACAGATTATGCAATAGCAAGGGCATCCATGGCCAAGGCACAGTACTTGCATCGCACTTAAGTATACGACTCCCTGGTTCCTGGCCGTGAGCACCCACCTATGAGTAATGCCGGCAAAACTCGCCCCCATACTGGGCAGCTTGAACCCTCTACGCTCCCCCTGATGGCAGGCATGGCGCCTGAGGTTTTCATGCATGCGGTGGAACATGCCCCTGTTTCCATCTCCATCACGGACCTGCAGGCCAACATTCTTTATGTTAATCGTGCCTTTGGCAGCACAACTGGCTATACCTCGGAAGAGGTGCTGGGTAAAAACGAATCCATGCTGTCCAACGGCACCACGCCCCGCCTGGTTTACCAGGCCATGTGGGGACGACTAGCACAACAAATGCCCTGGTCAGGCGTACTGGTCAATCGGCGCAAGGACAACTCGCTATACCTGGCAGAATTAACCGTAGCCCCGGTTATTAATGAAAGTGGTAAGACTATCTACTACCTTGGCATGCATCGAGACTGCAGTACGACCCATGAACTTGAGCAGCGAGTCAACAATCAGCGACAGATGATAGAGACTGTACTCAATGCCACACCTGCTGCCATGGTTTTGATCGATCATAACAACCGCATTGTCCTTTCCAACCCCAGTTTTCGTGCCCTGGCCAGCGAAATAGCACCGCAGCAAAACCTGGAACAGGCCATTACCACGCTCACCAACAGCTTGGGAGACAGCTTTTTAGAACTACGTCGCTCTGGCAAAGCCTTTTCCAGCCGAGAAATTTCATTTGATCTCGGCGGCCATTCCCAACACGGGTACTCTTGCCACGGCAAGTCCCTGCAGATGGAAGATGAACAGGCTGCTACATTCTTTGCCCCACCAGAGTCGCGCTACGACTTGCTGATCATCAACGACATTACTGAACTAAGGCAGCGGCAGCAAGACTCACATATGAATGCGCTGAAAGCTCTGCTGGCTGAAGAGGAACTCTTGGAGGGGATGCGAGAAACCTTTAATGGCGCCATCCATCGCCTTCAGGGGCCGGTCAACCTGATTGATGCCGCTTTGCGCATGCTACAAAGACGTCTTGGCGCACAGGCGGAAACTGATCCCGTCGTACTGGCCATGCGCGAAGCGCGCGAGGCTGGATTACAGGCGCTGGATAGCTTGAATGCTTCGATTCCACAGCCACCGCCTGAACCCAAACTTCCCGCCAATATCAACCAGTTGATTCGTGAAGTCATTACCTTGGCCACCGACAGGTTACTGGCTCAAGGCATCGTCATCGGATGGCAGCCCGCCTTGCACTTACCTTGGGTGATGGGCAGCGAAAGCCGTTTACGTAGCATGCTCAAACAATTGATCGACAACGCCATCGAGGCCATGAGTCAACGCAGCATCAGTCATCGCGAGCTTTATATCAGTACTCAGGTCGAAAAACAGGTGGTACGCATTGCCATCAGCGACACCGGCGGCGGCATCCCCGAGGAACTAGCTTTTAAGGTTTTTGAACCCTTTTTTAGTACCAAACCTCCCCACAAAGGCTGTCGGGGTATGGGACTACCCATGGTGCAAGAGATTGTGACTGAACACGCAGGGACCGTGTTCATGGATACAAGTTATCGGGATGGATGTCGCATGATCGTGGAACTGCCCTTCTGCGCCACTACCTGAGGTGAGGTCCGCTGTATGAGTACAATAACACCACGACCTCGGCGATCAAACTTAAGCCGAAGTGAACTCATGGCGTGTGAACTTGATGCGCTCATGCAGATTTCACGGCTATTGATCAAATCCCCGCCCATCGAAGAACTGCTCTCACAGGTACTGGCCATCCTTCATGAAAATGTGGGCATGCTCCATGGATTGATCACCTTCTCCGATCAGGAACAAAGTGTCCTGCAGATTGGAGCCCTTCACTGTGATTCTGAGGACATAGCAGAAGTATCCAGCCATGTTCGTTACCGCAGCGGGGAAGGCGTTATTGGCAATATTCTGCGCCATGGACAGTTGGTCGTACTCGATCGCATTGCCCTTGAACCCCGTTTTCTTGACAGGTTGTCCCTCTACGATCTCGAACTGCCATTTATCGGTGTACCTATCAAAAACACTGATGGTATGACCTTAGGCGTATTAGCTGCCCAGCCTGAATCTCCTGCCGATGCCTTGCTGAAAGACCGGGCTGATTTTATGGAAACGGTTGCTAATCTTCTGGCCCAGACTGTACGCCTGATGGTCAATGTTGAAAAAGGTGATCGACTAGCTGATGAACGCGATGAACTACGCCGCGAAGTTCGTGCCAAATATGGCTTTGAAAACATGGTCGTGGGACATACCGCTGTCATGCGTCGCGTCTTTGACCAGGTAAGGCGTGTGGCCAAATGGGACAGTACGGTGCTGATACTGGGGGAATCTGGCACAGGCAAGGAACTAATCGCCAGTGCCATCCATTACAACTCGCCCCGTACCCACCTACCCCTGGTTCGTCTTAATTGTGCAGCTCTCCCTGAAAACCTGCTGGAATCCGAACTGTTCGGTCATGAAAAAGGTGCTTTCACCGGAGCGGTACGTTTACGCAAGGGACGCTTTGAGCAGGCTAATAATGGCACTCTTTTTCTGGATGAAATTGGTGAAATTTCCCCCATGTTTCAGGCCAAACTCTTACGTGTACTGCAGGAAGGCGAACTGGAGCGCATCGGAGGCAATCAGACTATTAAGGTCAATGTACGTATCGTGGCAGCCACCAACCGTGATTTGGAAAGTGAAGTCGAGAAAGGCAATTTTCGTGAAGACCTCTACTACCGTCTCAATGTTATGGCCATACGCATGCCCCCCTTGCGTGAACGTATCGCGGACATCCCGGAACTCGCCGACTTTCTGTTAGCTAAAATTGCACGTGTACAGGGGCGCACTCTGGTGCTTACTGACAGCGCCCTCCGAGTCTTGTCAGGTTATGGCTGGCCCGGCAATGTACGCGAATTGGAAAATTGCCTGGAACGCGCGGCCATCATGAGCGAAGATGGGTCCATAGATCGTGATGTCATTTCCCTTAGCGGACTTGATGATGAGTTGGAACGCTCCCCGCCCCCTCGTCCGCCGCAGCCTGAACTTTGCACCCCCGACAAAATCATGGATGAAAAAGAAAGGGTAATTGCTGCCCTGGAGCAAGCCGGCTGGGTACAGGCCAAGGCCGCTCGCTTATTGGACATGACCCCCAGGCAGATTGCTTACCGCATTCAGACCCTGCAAATCAGCATGCGCAAACTCTAAAAAAGGCGTTTTTGTAGCATACCCCTCAGTGGACATACATTTATATTACAAACCATCTGACAACAGCGCACATAAAAATACTATCTTATTGTTTTATAACACTTAATTTTAGTATCAAGCTCAGGCATGGCTTTTGCTTGATAGCCCTTGAGAAATTTAAATCCAGACAACGTAGTGAGCAACCCAGGGAGGCTGTATGGAACTGACCATTCTAGATGACACCACCAACCATAAGACAGGTGGATGCTCATCCCAGGGGTGTGGCAGCACTTTCGAGCAAAACAGCCAGTTACCTGAGTCCCTGCAAGCTCGTATCGCCAACCATCCCTGCTACTCGGAAGATGCTCATCACTTTTTTGCCCGTATGCATGTCGCCGTGGCTCCTGCCTGTAATATTCAGTGCCACTACTGCAACCGCAAATATGACTGCGCCAATGAATCACGCCCCGGCGTTGTTTCGGAACTGCTGACCCCGGAACAGGCAGTTAAAAAGGTAAAAGCTGTGGCCGCCTCCATTCCACAGATGACGGTGCTAGGTATCGCTGGCCCTGGCGATCCCTTGGCCAACCCGCAGCGTACATTTGCCACATTCCAGATGTTGAGTGAGCAGACCCCGGACATCAAGCTATGCGTCTCCACCAACGGTCTCAATTTGCCTGAATCTGTTGAGGAGCTGATCAAACAC
>JABEVH010000298.1 GCA_013043915.1 Pseudomonadales bacterium | reverse complement strand
GAAGAGGAGACTGTAGCGCATAAACGAACGCAATCCCTGGCAGATTTGCTGCAGTTAATCCTGGACTCCATGAGCAGCGTCATCCTGGTTTGGGATAGCCAGCATTGCCTTATTCGCTGGAATCAAAATATCAACAAATTTTTTCCTGTGACCTCTCCTTTCCTCGTTGAAGGAATGACCCGAGCAGCGTTTCTTGATCACTTGCATATCAATGGGGAATTTTTTGAATCTCCGAAACTTTGGGGTGATTGGGAACAGCCCTCACACGATGAGCTACATACGTCTACCGGTAAAATACTGGAATATAACCATCAGCTGGTCAAGGATGGTAGTCATATTTTACTGATCAGCGATATCACTGAAATTAGCAGTATGAGGGAGACTTTACAGCGAAATGAACGTTTGGCGGCTCTGGGCAAGATTGTGGCTGGGGTGGCGCATGATATGAATACGCCCATCGGTATCGCGCTTACCGCAAGTACAACCTTAGTGGAAACCGTTCGGCGCATTGATGAGGAAGCACAAAGTGGTCAGATACGGCGTTATATTCTGAATCAATTTATAACCGACAGCAAACTGGCCAGTCAGCTGATTGAAAGCAATCTGCACCGAGCCATCGACTTGATTTCCGGGTTTAAGCAAGTTGCGGTTGATCGGGCTAGTGCGCAACGGCGCGCTTTTGATCTGGATGTTATGTTGCAGACCATTGTGTCAACAACCCTGATGCCTCTTCTCAAGCCGGATGGGCATGAGCTGATGCTGGATATTGCCGGTGATATGCATATGGATAGTTACCCCGGACCTTTGGGGGAGGTCATCACCAACCTGGTCTCCAATGCCATCATGCATGCCTTTGAGGACAAGAGGCATGGCCAGATGTTTTTGCGGGCACGTTCGCTGAGTGGTGGCGTTGAAATAAAATTTTCAGATGATGGCAAAGGTATTCCACCAGAAAATCTTCAGAAGATCTTTGATCCTTTTTTTACCACACGTATGGGACGAGGCGGCACGGGACTTGGACTGAGCAACGTACATACTACCGTTACCGGACTATTAGGAGGCAGTATCAGCGTGAGTTCAGTCCTCGGTCAGGGGACTGAGTTCAGGCTGCTCTTGCCATTACATGCTCCTGCGTATAAAGAAGCTCAGGGCGCATCAAGTTCAAGGGGTACCTGAACCTGCCCTTGTACCGCCTGTGTCGATGCGGGATCAACCATGAATAACCGGTTATCAGCAACGTTACCTTGCCCGATAATGGCTGCTTTGATGGCCTCAGAACGAGCTTGTGCCAGGGTGCGTAGCGCCCCTGCGCCCAGCGAAGTCTGCTGAATAAGGGCATCCCGCAGCCGTTGCACATAGTCCTGATGGTTAAGTATCAACGGTGGTTGTTGAGCATGGCTTTGCGGATCAGGAACCATGGCTAGGTTGTGCAAATTTTTAAGGGTGGTCTGGCCGCCAGGGCTGCTGCGCAACCAAGACTCCATGACAGTTTCGGGGTTGCTTGCAGGTTGCATGCGCTGTGCGAGTTCGGTATTGAATGTCTGGGTTTTTAGTCCATAGGTGTCTGCTTGTTTGTCGGTCATGGTATGGATCCGCAGCAGTAGTGTTGGGCGCTGCGCCAAGGCTTGACTGAGTGCTGTCATATTTTTCTGCGCGGTAGCATCAAGCTCAGAGGAGCCTGCCGCAAAATTCACCTGCTTGATCGCTGATTCATCCAGCCCTCCTATCAGATGAGCCAGGGCATGAAAGGGAGAGAGGGCGACTTTCTTGAACAGATTGACGACTGCCGACCATAGCACTCTCCCATAGCGAAAATCCGGGTTATTAAGGCTGCCTGTAATGGGGAGATCGATGTCGATATTGCCGCTGGAGTCCTTAAGCAAGGCAAGCGCCAATTTGAGTGGCAGATGAACAGCATCTGGAGAGTTTACAGGTTGACCGAGCTGAATCTGGTTCAGGGTAACCTTATTCTCTGACTCCAGTTGTTGATGCTCGATATGATAATGTAAATCCATGTCGAGCTTGCCTTGATTGATACGATAGCCGGCAAATTGGGCCGCGTAAGGCGTTAGTGATGTCAGTTCCACGTCATGAAAGCTCATGCCCAGGTTGAGAAAAAGATCCCGAGCCAGCGGATTGACCGTGCCCTGGATGTTCACTTTGCCGTAGTGGTTCAGTCGACCGTTGAGTTGTATCTGAGCCAGATGGTTCTGCCGGCTATCGATATTGAGTATTTTTCCCTGCAACTGATTGATACCTGCGGAAAATGGCATCTGCAGGCTAAGGTCAGAAAAGGCCATGGCGCCGTTGTTAAAATCCACTTCGCCAACGTGAATCGGTAGGGGATGAGCGGGAGGGGAAGCCGTCACGATTTTTTGTATTCTCGATGAGGCTGCAGGCACCGGGCGTCGTAGTGTCGATAGATTGACGATGCGCTGACGACTGATGCCAATTCGCGCATAGGGATCCTGAATTTCAACGCGCGGTATCGATAAATTATCAGGTGTCTGCTGATAAATGAACTTAGGTAGTGAGACTCTGGCCCAGCTTAACAGCGGGGATTGGTCTCGGCTATCATCCAGGCTTAAATGATCAAGCGATATTTGACCTAAGTAGCTTAAACGTGGTGAGCTGGCCGGTTGCAGATGTAAATGCCCTTGGCTACTGATGCTGCCCTGACGCAAACTGACATAGCTGAGATGGGTTAATAGCGGCTGCAGGGGCAAAAGGCTTAAGCCGTTGGCGTTGATATCAGCTTCTACATGCAGGGGGGTGGGGGTTACCTGAGTTTGCACTTTCCAGGTGCCATGCGGCATCCATCTGCCCATGATTGTAGCTGAAATCGGTTCAGTCAGGTTCTGGCTTAAGAGACCTGTAGTCAGTGCAAGGTTTTGTACTTGCATGGCCATGGGAGAACCCATGCTGGCATCATGGATGCCAATTTGCCAGTCTAGCAAATTGAGGCTGCCGACTTGCCATGTCCACGGCAAGGTAGTCTGCGGCGGTGATGCAGTGGTAGTAGAAGATACTTGCGATGGTTGGGTGGAGGGAACACCCAGCCATTGTCCCCGGGCATTGCGGATGAGTTCCAGGTGTCCATGATTCAATAAAATGGAGCCAACGCGGGCATGATGTTGCGAGATATCCAGACTAATGTCATGTATGGCTAGTTGTTGAAGGGTGATTTGTGGGCCAGGATGCTTGGGCGTGAGCACATCCAGATTGTCGATTTCAATTTCACCATGGTTAATTAAAATCTGCTCGTTAGCGTGTCCTGTTTTAATACTGAAATCTACCTGTGCCTCTACCAAACCATCGCGAACGACGACAGGAAGCGTAGGAAGCAAAGGGCTCCAGCTTTGCAGGGGAAGGTGGCTTATGGCCAAGCGCCCCGTGGCTTGCAAGGGGGAAGATTCCATCGTGCCTTGAAGGTGCAGGTGCGTGCCATCTCCGAGTTCGGCAAACACATGCATACTGCCCTCATGATCAGGCAGCGCGCTTAAATGGCGCAGATGGATGTTGAGAGGATGAATATCACTTTGTAACTCAGGATGAACTTCTCGGTCAATAACCTCAATTTTCCCCTGGTTAAGGTCAAGCTGCTGCACACTCCAGTAAAAGGGATGAGATGCTTGCGGGTGTTGAGGTGAAGGAGGAGGCAACAGTGCCAGCAGATTCAGATGCCCTTGTTCATCTAGGTAGGCATGTATTTGCGGACGATCCAAGGTAATGGTTCCCAAGGCAACGCCACGATGCCACAGCGAAGCCGCAAGGTTTAGCCCGACCTGCAAATGATCAAATGACAGCAGGGCATGGTCATGCTGCGTTATACGCAGACCATTAAGTTCAAATTGCAGCGACCATGGATGTATTTTAATGCTTTGAACCGAGGCCTGCAGGTGGAGGTTTTTTGCAATTTGAACAGGAAGTTGTTGTTGCAGCTGACGAGGTAGCCACCAACCCAGAACGGCAGTATACAGCCCAGCCAGCACGCCCAGCGAGACGATGATGAGGGCTATTCTCCGGATATTGCGCTGTAGACCCATATTCAAGGCTCCTCCCCTGAGAAAAAATCAAGTCTGACGAACTTGGTGATGAATTGCTAGACTATTCTTCCGTAGCCACGATCTGTTTGTTATGCAATCCCTCAATCCACGTCAGCTTGAAGCCGTCAAAGCCATTTCCGGTCCGGTCTTGGTGTTAGCTGGTGCCGGGTCCGGAAAAACCTCAGTCATTACGCAAAAAATTGCCTATCTCGCCGGGACCTGCGGTATCCCGGCATCACGTATCGTGGCCGTCACCTTTACCAATAAGGCGGCCCGTGAAATGCGTGAACGCGTTGGGCGTTTGCTAAAAGGGCAGGATGCTAGGGGGCTTACCGTCTCGACGTTCCATGCTCTGGGCTTGGAGTTTTTGCGTAAAGAACTTGCTGCTGCTGGCCTCAAAGCCAATTTCTCTATCTTTGATGGGGAAGATACCCGTAGTTTGCTAGCTGAACTGATGCAGCGTGAGCTGGCCTCAGCCGTAGATCGTATTGATCAGGTGCGTTATCAGATTTCAGAATTTAAAAACCGCTTATTGCGTCCCGAGGAAGCGATAGCTGCTGTGCAGACTCAGGAAGAGGCTTTGGCTGCTCAGGTCTATGTTGAATACGATCGGCATATGCGGGCCTACAATGCCGTGGATTTTGATGATCTCATATTGCGCCCCACGTTACTGCTCCGTGATCGTGATGAGGTCAGAGAGCGTTGGCAGCAGCGTGTACGTTACTTGTTGGTCGATGAGTATCAGGATACCAACATGACACAGTACGAGATGGTGCGTTTGCTGGTGGGGTTACAGGCCAACTTTACTGCCGTAGGTGATGACGATCAAAGCATCTACGCCTGGCGGGGCGCCCGTCCTGAGAACATGGCGCAATTGTTGGATGATTTCCCAAGTATCAAAGTAGTCAAGCTAGAACAGAACTACCGCTCTACCTCACGTATTTTGCGCTTAGCTAATCATGTTATCGCCAATAACCCCCATGTATTTGAAAAAAGGTTATGGAGTGAGCACGGCATAGGTGATCGGATACGCGTGCTGGGGTGCCGGACTGAACAGGCCGAAGCTGAGCGCATAGCCATGGAGATTCTCAATGGCAAAATGCTACGCCGAGCAGGATTTAAAGATTTTGCTGTGCTGTACCGTGGAAACTTCCAATCACGTGTGCTTGAACTTGAGTTGCAGAAATTACAAATTCCTTATCGGGTCTCCGGCGGAACATCCTTTTTTTCGCGCAATGAAATCAAGGACATCATGGCCTATCTGCGCTTGATCATTAACCCGGATGATGACAACGCCTTTTTAAGGGTGGTGAATACGCCGCGCCGTGACATCGGCCCATCGACTCTGGAAAAGCTCGGTAGTTACGCTCAGCATCGCGGGGTCTCGATGCTTGCTGCCTGTGATGAAATGGGGTTGTCAGCGCATTTGAGCGGTCGTCAGCTCAATGCGGTGCATGAGTTTCATGGCTGGTTGATGCAGACCGCTCGTGAAATACTGGAATCCAATGAAGTACAGGCGATTCGGCAGATGCTGATCGATATCGACTATGAATCCTGGTTGAGCCAGTCCAGCCTGACACCTACTCAGGCGGAACGTCGCCTGGAGAACGTACAGCAGTTTCTGGCCTCGCTGTTATCAGTGCAGGAGCGGGCAGAATCTGAAGAGGATAAGCGCTTAGAATTGGTTATACGGCGTATGGTTTTGCGTGATTTGCTGGAAAATCAGGAAAAGGAGGATGATACCGATCGTGTTCAGTTGATGACGTTACATGCGGCCAAGGGGCTGGAGTTTCCTCATGTCTATATCATGGGGCTGGAGGAGGATTTGCTGCCACACCGCAATAGTATTGAAGCCAATACCATCGAAGAAGAGCGACGTTTAATGTATGTGGGTATCACGCGAGCACGTGAAACTCTGACCTTGACCTATGCCCAGACGCGCAAGTCAGCAGGAGCCAATAAACCGACCACATCATCCAGGTTTCTGGATGAATTGCCAGTCGATGATCTGGATTGGGAAGGTCGTGGACCGGAGCGCAGTCCGGAAGAGAAGAAACAGCTGGCGCGTGCACATCTGGATGGCTTGCGCCAGCTGTTGGGTGATGATTAGCGACTCTTGTCCGTCATGTATTGAATGGCAGCCTTGATCTCATCATCGGTACAGGTCGCGCAGGTGCCTCGCGGAGGCATCTTGTTGTTAAACCCGTTGATCGCATGGTTAAGTAGCGTATCCATGCCCTTGGCGATACGAGGTGCCCAATCAGCCTTGTTCCCAATTTTGGGAGCACCCATGACTCCGGAGCCATGACATCCGGAGCAAACTTGTTGCACCAGCTGTTCGGGCGTGCGGGTGGCGGCTGCTGCAGGGGCAGCAGGGGCTGAAGCAATGGCTGCTGCAGCGGTGGCTGCCGCACAAGGCTTACCTTCTATACATACCTGACCCACAGGCGCGATACGCTCGGCCAAAGTGTCCTGATTAGTTCCTTCATCAGTTGCCCAAGCCGAACCACAGCCTAGCAAAACCGCAAGCATCGCAAATGTCTTGACCATAACTTCCTCTCGGCGCCAGTTCAAAAATAACGAACAGAGTATAACCGGAAAGATTGAAAGATCGTCAATGAAAGCGATCTCATACTGCCAAGAAAACAGGGTAAAGAGCGAGAGATGTCACTGGGTTTTCATGAAATCAGGTAAAAACGGTCATGAGGTCTCGTTAAGCGCATAGTAGCCGTGAAACAATGCCATGAGGGACGTCAGCATAAGAATGAGTCACCGCGATGCTTAAAGCATGTATCTTGATGGACGATGATCAGCAAAAAAGATAACATACGGCTCCCTCCAGCGCCCGTAGCTCAGCTGGATAGAGTACTGGCCTCCGAAGCCAGGGGTCGTGGGTTCGAATCCCGCCGGGCGCGCCATATAGATCAACAAGTTAATTCTTTAGATAGTTTCTCAATTTATACAGGAACAACTGGTTGCAGGTAATCTCGCGCTATGTGTTCCATCACACTGAGCTCTTTCATACAAATTGAAACAATGACCACGCGTAATTCTGGCATTGGCTAGGGCGCATAGGCCTATCTGGAGAATGACCATGAAAATAAACACTCAGCAGTATGCTCGTGCCCCCCTATTGACGATATCAGCCTTGGTTATAGCGATGGCTTTCACTTCGGGCGTAGTTTTCGCTTCTAACATGAATACGCACGAGGACCATGTTGAAATGCGAGTTAAGGAGATGCATAGCAAACTTAACATCACGGCTGCACAGGAAGTGCAATGGAATAAGGTTAAACAGATCATGCTTGACGATGCTAAAAACATGGACGCGTTGATCCACGCAAGATCTGAACATGAAAAGGAGATGAACGCTGTAGACAACCTTAAATCTTATAGCGATATTTCTGAGGAGCATGCTGATGGAGTCAAAAAACTAGTTCCGGTGTTTGCCACGCTTTATGCCAGCCTGTCGGATGCACAGAAAAAGACTGCCGATGCCCTGTTTCGTCGTGGTGGTCATAAGCATGGTCACATGAAAATGGAAAGCAAATGAGGCAGGCAGAGTACGTCATTGAATTGAAATGCCTCAATGGTTATCCCGGAAAAAGGTAGTCTAAATGAAATACTCATCATTGCCGTCAAGCATTTGTTCAACCCATCTCCGCGAGCATTCCCTTGCTTTAGCTATGGGGGAAGGAAAGCGGGAAGTTGTTTTTGACTTAGATCTGTCTTTAATTATACATCTGTCTTCTATATATATAGTTATATGAGCGATTACACTATAAATTACAAGAGCAACTTGAATGTTGTTTATTCCTGCAAGTACCACGTTATATGGTGTCCTAAGTATCGCTGTCCGGTTTTGGTAGAAGGCGTTGATGTTCGGTTGAAAGAAATTATACAAGACGTAGCTGCTGAATATGATTCTGAGATATTGGAGCTTGCGGTCATGCCCGACCATGTGCATTTACGGGTAGAGGTTGACCCGCAATTTGGGATACACCGCCTGATTAAACTGATGAAGGGCCGGTCATCCAGATTGATACGCGAAGAGTTTAAGTGGATAAAGTCCCGCCTTCCAACCTTGTGGACGAATAGTTACTTTGTATCGACAATAGGCGGTGCCCCACTTGAAGTGGTTAAACAATGCATTGAGCAGAAAAAGCACAAATGAAGCGCACGGGTACGCCCACTTTTGTTCTCACGCTCCCCCTAGTTGTAAAACCCGGCGAAGATCGGACATTGGTTGCGCGTATGGAAGCTGGTAGGCGTTTGTATAACGCCACATTAGGCGAAGCACTACGTCGGCATGGACTGCTAAAGCAATCTAAAGACTGGCAACGTGCACGAACCATCGCTGATAAGAAATTACGCAGTAGCGAGTTTCAAAGGCTATCAGTCTGTTCTTTCCTTTAGATTTTAGGCACTAGACTTTGTTTTAGACCGGCAGGCAACTGCCGATCTAGTGCATGGCTGCCGCAGGCATGAACAGGTGGCAGTCTGTCCTGCGCAACTTAAGCCAGATGATTAAGGCCGGCAATGGCGTTGGTGGCATCAGCTATCGAGGCACGGACAAGTTATGGGAAATTCCGTCCGTCCGCGCCATCCTTATCGAAGATTCTGTAAGTGGGGTATTCAGCTAATTACGGTAAGTCCGTACGCCAAGGGTGTGTAGGCACCCCGAGTTCGACACCATTCATGTCAAAAACGGTCATTTCTGCTGGTGGTGCCTAATAAAATCAAGGGGTTACGGTTTCGTTTCTAAAATTCTTGTGGGGGCACGTCATTATTGCCTAATT
>JABEVH010000297.1 GCA_013043915.1 Pseudomonadales bacterium | reverse complement strand
TGATCCCCTTGTTGACGCAGGGGGGTCAGACTATTTTAAGACCGGCCGATCAAATTACCTTGTTTTCCTCCGCGAAGCGGCTCCGTCCAACTCATTGTTTTTCATTAAATTACCGGACAAGACATTTAAATAAGGCGACTATGTTCAAGACCAAAACAGACGTATTGCAACAACAAAAAACGACATTGTCTTGTTTACGACATCCATTCCGCCCTGGACACCAACTCACCTTCCTCCTTAGAAACCTGCGCAGGCGTGACATTTACCTGCAATGACGTGGTCTCCTCATCAAGGATAACGGCATCTAAAACGCATCTGACCGGGCCTTCACCCGGCGACAAACAAAACATCGTGTCATGCAAGGCCGACTCCATGACCGTGCGTAGTCCACGCGCCCCTGTGCCGTGTTCCAAGGAAGTTTGTGCAATGAACTCCAACGCATCGTTAGTAACCACCAGTTCAGCCTGCTGCAGAGCAAACAATTTTTTATACTGTTTGACCAAGGCATTTCTGGGCTGAGTGAGAATCCGAATCAGATCATCCTGCACCAAGTCATTCAGAATCGCCGTCACCGGAAAACGACCAATAAACTCTGGGATAAGCCCATATTTCTGCAGATCTTCAGGGGTTAGCGAATCCAACGACTGACTGGCCGTATCACCGGACCATGCCCCTCTTGGGGTTGCCTGAAATCCTATGCCCTTATGGATGTTCAGGCGCTCATTGACCACCGTTTCAAGGCCAGTAAATGCACCTCCCACAATAAACAATACGTGTGTCGTATCCAGACTGACCTCTTCACCCCCTTCTCGCCGACGCCCTGACTTGGGCAAGCGCAAGACCGTACCTTCCACCATCTTTAATAATGCCTGCTGCACACCCTCTCCTGAAATATCACGTACCGAGGAGGATGGGCCATGACGCTTGGCTATCTTGTCTATCTCATCAATATAGACAATACCCCATTGTGCTAATTGAATATCCCCGGCAGCGGCCTCCAGCAACCTCTGTACGATGCTTTCCACGTCTTCACCGACATAACCTGCCTGTGTTAAGGAGGTGGCATCGGACATGGCAAATGGCACCCCCAACATCTGGGCAAGACTACGTACCATCAGGGTTTTTCCCGAGCCTGATGGCCCCAGCAATAGCATATTGCTTTTCTCGAGCTCGACATGCTCCTGTTGCTGGCAGAACGGTTTGTCATGATGCATCATGCGCAGATAGTGATTAAATACCGCCAGAGCCAGCACTTTCTTGGCTTTATCCTGGCCAATGACATACTCATCCAGATGTTTTTTTATGGCAGCAGGATGTCGCAACCTGGGCAAAGTCTGCATATTTTTGCGCCGTTGCCCCCAACTGCTAACCACTTGATGCGCTAACTGCACACAGGCCTCACAAATACGCCCTTCATTGCCAGAAATTAAAGGTACCTGAGCACTTTTCTCTACCCCACAAAAGGAGCAGTGCAGATTGCTATCATGCAAATCAGCCATGGACATACCTCCCTTCAACCTGTGGCCTTCCCGACAGGGATGGCTCCGGCTTGGGTTGCATCAAATTTCGCAACCATCGCTTCTGGTGCTGCAGGGATTGACGCTGGCTCATCTGTTTCAGCAAATCAGGCATCACCTTATCTAGTGCCAAGGTGTGAGCCGGCCGGATCTCCTCACACCAAAGCACATGAAAACCCAGCTCTGATTCCACCTCACACCAACACCCTGCCTCCATCTGAAACAGAGATCGGTCCAGTTCAGGAAAAAGATCTCCTTGCTGCACCCAGCCTAGCGAACCTCCCTGAAGCGATGAAGGGCATTCAGAATACTTGAGTGCTTGTTCAGCAAAGCGCTCAGGACGCCGCCTTAGGTGCTCCATGATGGCAGCTATGCGTGAACGAGCCTGTTCACGCGTGTTTTCCAAAAAACTTTCATTCTGCGTAATCAGTATGTGTCGTGCCCTTCGTTTTTCCTGACTGAAAAATTCATCATGATGCAGATAATAGTAATGTTCAGCATCCAGTTCAGTGACCGTCACCAACCCAGCCGTCGCTTTTTCCATGACCATGTCAACCAGCATCTGCCGGGCCAATATCCAGTCCAGAGCCTGTTCATCCAGGGCATTGTCCTCCAGCAATTTAGTCCACGACGTTCCCTGCCCTGTTGACACTGTACGGGCTCGCTGGCGCATAGCCTGCAAGGCAGCTGTCACCGCCTGCCGCTCAATGTGTACTCCCTCGGCTTCCTGACTATGCAGAACTGCATCTTCAATCAAAATCTGGCGCAACGCCCTCTGCCGGGCTTCATGCTGTTGTTCCAGGTTCAGATTTTGAGGTCCTATGCCAAAATGTTCCCAAGCGATGGTTATCACATGATAGGCGAGGAGCACCTGTGCTCTGGCATCGGCTTCCATCGAGCCTGGCCGTACATGCTTCATGACGGTTCTCCAGCAGACGTCAGTGCCGATTCAGGCACCTGATAAATCTGATCATCACCAAAGCGAACGTGATAGTGCACGCCTCGCTCAAGCGAGCGTAGTACTTTCTCAACACTGCCTACTTGTCCACAAATTATCCTGACCTCTCCCTGTATAGCCAAAACCTTATTCGTCTGTACCTGATCACGAAACTCAAAAGCATGGTTAACCCAAGGGGCCTCAGCTAACTGCAACTCTTCAGCTCGGCAACCCACCGTACGCCCGCAGTCGAGAAAATGAACCCGATAGATCAGTTGGTCTTGCAAATACGTACCTATGTCATGCACGCACCCCAAGGAACCTCGCCGCACCAGCAGTTCACCGACCGGCATGCCCGGATAGGTTCCATCGTTGCGAACATTGCGTATCAGGCGGACACCATCACCGTAATCATATACAGGCAACATGCTGGGCTACCCCTCAATCTGAACCAGGGTTAAGGGCTCTGGAGATGCTGGAGGTTGCTGCTGAAATACCTTGAATACCTTTTCAGTCGCGGCATCCGAAACCACAAAGTCACGATAAGCCCGCTGTAAACTTTCCTGGTAGCAAACAAATTTGACAGGCTCTGGAGCTAGCTTCACCGCACTTTCCTTGAGGTAATCATGAAAGCGCTGCAGTATGTGCAAGCGGTTGACATGAACCACTGCCTGATCGAACTCAATACCAAAATAATTTAGAAAATCCTCCGCACTGCTGAGATCGGCAAGATCATCGTGCAGTACAGTCATCTCTTCCGACATAATCTCACTCATGGCTGAAGCTCCGATAACTGGTTGGGTCGTGCGAATGGAATTATCTCTGCTTGCCTGGAATCCAGATAATCCAGCAGGGAGCGTGCGCCCAACCGATCTGACTCATCCAGCGAGACCACCTTGCTCAACATATCCTTACCTTCATCAAACCGAGCAAGACGTAAATTGATATAGCCTGCCGCCTTCAGAGATAACAGGTAGAAACGCACCAGGCTGATGGATGTCATAACGCCTCGCCCAAGAGCATATTCATCGACATCGCGCCAATGCATGGGAAAGCTGATGCGGGGAGCCACAACACGCATCACCTGATGAGCCACAACCAGAGCGTGGGCATGGTCATGTTGGTAAAAATAATAGCGGTATAAACCCACCAATACCGATAGACTATCAGGAGCCAGGCGATTGGCTTCAAGCAAGAAGGGCTCTGCCCCATGTTGGGCATAAGAGTCCGCCGCCTGATTCAGCAAATACTTGATTTTCTCAGGCATAGGCTCATCGAAATACAAAGCCTCACTCTCAAAATCCAGTAAATCCATGACATTATCCTCTTACATAACCATGCCATGATGTAATGCGGTATTTTTCATCACATCCTGATACCAGAGTTGCAAGTCGGACGAACTGGGGCTGCGTTTACAGGCCATGGCGAACTGACGTACCTGCGCTAGCAACAATTGAGCTTGCCAGTCCTGCAACTCAATACCCATATCCTGATAACAGCTTCTGACCATATGGGTGCCTGAGTGTTTACCTAGTACCAACCGGTGCTTACGCCCCAAGACATCAGGGTTTAGTCCCTCATAATTCATCCTGTTTTTCAGCAAGCCATCGACATGAATACCCGCCTCATGAGTAAACACCCCTTCACCCACGACACTCTTTTGCCAAGCAACCAGTCGTCCCGATGCCTGCTCCACCAAACTTGATAGTGCGGGCAAATCTCGACAATTGATTCCTGTCTCCTTGCCATACAGATGATGCAGGGCCAGAACGCACTCTTCTAAAGGGGCATTTCCAGCGCGTTCACCTAATCCATTGACCGTCGTATTGATATGGGTAGCACCCGCAACCACAGCAGCCAGGGTATTGGCTGTCGCCAGACCAAAATCATCATGAGCATGCATCTCGATCTCAAGATCACTGCGTTCTCGCAAGTAACCTATCGATGTCATCACCCGTAGAGGTTCCATGACGCCTACCGTATCGGCAAACCTTATTCTCATTGCACCTGCGTTAGCTGCCGTTTCAGCCATACACACCAGGAAATCCAAATCAGCGCGCGAGGCATCCTCGCAGCCTAAGCACACCTCAAAACCTGCATCCGTAGCCAAGGTCACCAGCCTTTTTATCTCTGACAAGGCCCAGGAACGATCCTTGCCCAACTTGCATTGCAGTTGTTGTTCAGATGCTGGCATCGATAGATCAATCATGCCGACTCCAGTCTGCATGGCTGCAGCGAGGTCAGCATCACACATGCGGCACCAGGCCAACAAACGTACCGGTAAGTGCAGCGCAGCAATGGCACGCATAACTTCGCGTTCTTCCTCCCCCATCGCTGGAATACCAATCTCAAGCTCAGGAACTCCGATGGCAGCAAGCTGCCTGGCGATGGCAATCTTCTCTTCCGGACTGAAGGCGACACCTGCGCTTTGTTCGCCATCGCGCAGTGTCGTATCATCCACTACCACAAACTGTCGAACCGGCGTTTGCATCACTTCCTCCTGCCTCAGCTGTATACGGGAACAAACTTCTGCTCGTCTTCGCAAACCGGCCCTTGATCGCTCCAGTAAGGCGATAATTTGCGCAACCGGGCCACCACAGGAGGCACCGCCGCTATGACACGATCAATCTCTTCTTGCGTGTTGTAACGCGACAAGGAGAACCGCACCGTGCCATGTGCCGCCGTATAAGGGATACCCATGGCACGCATGACATGGGAAGGCTCCAGAGAACCTGAGGTACACGCGGAGCCACTTGATGCCGCAATACCCTCCTTGTTGAGCAACAACAAGATGGCTTCACCTTCAATGTATTCAAAAGCGATATTACAGGTATTGGGCAAGCGGTTTTCTACATCGCCGGTTACAAAAGCGTGAGGCACAGCAGCCAAGATACCCTGCTCTAACCGATCACGCAGTGCCTTGACCTCGCTGTTCTCGTGAACCATAAAATCCAAAGCCAGTTCTGCCGCCTTGCCCAAGGCAACGATAGCCGCAGCATTTTCAGTACCCGCACGGCGACCTCGCTCCTGATGGCCTCCGCGCAACAAGGGCCGATAACGTGTTCCTCTTCGTAGGTACAGCACACCTATACCTTTGGGCGCATGCAACTTGTGTCCCGAGAGAGAGAGCATGTGGATGGATGAGTTCTTCAAATCCAGCGGAACTTTGCCCACAGCCTGTACAGCATCGCTGTGAAACATGACCCCTGCTTCATCAGCCATGCGAGCCATCAACTCCACAGGAAATAAGGTACCTGTCTCGTTATTAGCCCACATCACACTAACGATAGCTACCCGATCTGATAACCGTGACTCATACTCGGCCAAATCCAGACGGCCCTTGCCGTCAACAGCCAATTTATGCACGGTATAACCTTCTGTTACCAGTTGATCGCAGAGGGCTAAAATGGCCGGATGTTCTACCGTGGTGGTAATAACCTCCTTTCTATCAGGCTGAGCGCGTAAAGCCGATAATATGGCGGTTGAATCTGATTCCGTGCCACAGGAGGTAAATATGATCTCGGATTCATGCTCGGCCCCCAGCAAAGCCTGAACACTTTGCCGAGCCAGTTTCAATGCCATACCCACCCGATTACCAAAACTGTGCATGGATGAGGGATTACCAAACTGCTCGGTAAAGTAGGGCATCATGGCCTCAACCACAACCGGATCCACCATTGTGGTCGCATTATTATCGAGATAAATACACGTTGCCGCAGGTGCGTTCATGCGACACCTCCGGCCACCTGAGCTCCGGCACTGACCGGCACCACTTTGATAAACTCTCCCAAGGCTTCCATCAACTTTTGCTGAATACCGCTTAATGTCATGCTGGCCATCTGACAACCGGTGCAATTGCCGGTCAACCTGACATAGACCGTACGCCCATCAACCTCCAGCAACTCCACATCACCATGATCCATCTGCAGGTTGGGGCGAAGTTCCTGCAGCACAGTCTCAATACGACGCATTCTTTCCAGATTCGTCATCTTGGGCACTGCTGAGGCGGCTATTGGCTCACTCACTTTATCCTTATGGGATTTAACCGGCGCGGCGACAAACACTTCACCGCGCTCAGCCAGTTCTTCCACAAGAATATGCTCGATTTTTTCATGGCAGGCAGAACAGCCTCCCCCTGCTTTGGTGTAATTCGTAACATCCTCTACCGTACTCAACTGGTTGGCCCGTATGGTGTCTCGCACCATCACCTCATCCACGGCAAAACACTTACATACCAAGGCTCCTTCCTCATGATCTTCTTCCAACGCAACGCCACGAAAATTGGCTACCGCTGCATGCAAGGCTTCCCGTCCCATCAC
>JABEVH010000024.1 GCA_013043915.1 Pseudomonadales bacterium | reverse complement strand
TTATCTGCAATCGATGGCAAGCAAGGGGCACAATCCTCTCGTCGCTATCCAAATGGCGCTATCAGGTGATATTCAGCCATAGGGGGGGTGAGCAGTTACGCTGCTGCTTTCGTGGACGTGGGCTTCAGTAAGCTTTTTTCTTCCAGGATTGTTCTTCTTTGAGGCTGGCATCAAACTGCTCTTCTAAACGACTGTGGCCGGGATTAGCGGCGGGTTCAGCTTTAGGTTTGTCAAAGGCTGAGGCTGTGCTGACTTTGCCTAGCTCCTGCATAATGCCTTCGATACGGCTAGTCATCTGGGTATGGTAGGGGCTAGGAGGTAGGTGGCTGAGTTCGTCCAGGGCGCGCTGATAAAGCAATAAGGCCATGGGAGCCTTACCTTCCCGCCGAGCTTCATCGGCTTTGAACAAGAGGGCATCTACGGATACTTGGGCCGCCATGAGTTTGAGGTGATTTAGCAACTGGCGAGCCCGCCCTGTCTCCATGTGTCCGCTGGCATTGAGGGATTGTACAAAACGAGCGGCACTGATCAGGGAGCGGCGTATGTCCTGAGCCTCCTGTTGCGAGGCAATTTTGTGTGCAGGGGGGGCGCTTGATTGGGTCAGCTGAGCCAACTGTTGCTGTGATTGTTCCAACCATTTAAACGCTCGCTGATTATCAGGCTCCAGCTGCGTTAGTTCCTGCATGCTCTGCTGTATCTGTTCCAGGGCATACTGACTCATCAGTTTCCCCAGATAGTGCATGGGCACACTATCGAGCAAGTCCAGGAATGAGCCAGCTCTGCGGTTCAAGGCATTAATCTTTTGACGCCGCTGTTCGCGTGCCACTTCAATATTACGGTTAATCAGCCAGAGCGCACTGATAATCAGTACGGCGATGACTACCGCTCCGACGATAAGACTCCAAGACATGGTCAACTCCAAGGCAACACTGAACTAAGTGTAGCTGCCCTGTAGCAACCTGCATCAGGTACGAACTTCCTGACGATGCAGCAGGGCATAATAAAGTACCGGAATGACCACCAGAGTCAGTATGGTCGATACCAGTATGCCAAAAATAAGTGAAATGGATAGGCCATTAAAGATGGGGTCATCCAAAATAAAGCCAGCTCCGATCATCGCTGCCAGTGCGGTCAATATGATAGGGCGGGCCCGGGTGGCTGCTGCTTCTACCACGGCATCTTCCAATATTTTGCCATCGGCCAGCTGAATATTGATGAAGTCAACCAGCAGAATCGAGTTGCGTACTATGATGCCTGCCAGAGCGATCATGCCGATCATGGAGGTGGCGGTGAACTGATCACCGAGCAAAGCATGGCCAGGAAGAATACCAATCACGGTCAACGGTATGGGCATCATGATCACCAGCGGCACCATGTACGATCCAAACTGGGCTACCACCAGCAGGTATATCAGTATCATGCCGACCCCGTAGGCCAGTCCCATATCCCTAAACGTCTCATAAGTGATTTGCCATTCCCCATCCCATTTGAGGGCATATTGCCGCAGGGTGTCATGCGGTTGATGGGTAAAGTACTCGCCTAATCTTAGGCCGTGCGGTACCGCCAGCGCATGGATGGCATGACGCATGGCAAACATGGCGTAAAGGGGGGAATCGGTTTTGCCGCTGACATCGGCCATGACTTCGCTCAGTGGCAGCAAATCTTTATGATAGATCCAGGGGTCATCAATACCACTATGCCACTGTACCAGATCACTCAATGAGATGGGTTGCCCGCGGTGATTGGTGACGGTCAGGGCCATGGTAGCATCAAGACGAGCATTATCGGCTGCGGGCAGGCCCAAGTGTATGGGTACAGCGTAGCGGTTATTATCCGTATGCAGTATACCAATATCCATGCCACTGAGGCCCAGCGTCAGGGTCTGTACGGCTTCATCACGATCGATATTGAGGCTTGCTGCACGAGCTTGATCGATATGAGCAATCTCTATAGGTGGATCAGCAGGTTGGGTGTCATCCAGGCTGACAATGTCTTGGGTATGCGCAAAGATACGGCTGACAGCTGCAGCCAGTTGCCGTCTACCCGCATCATCCGGTCCATAAATTTCAGCCACAAGGGGCGACAGAACGGGTGGCCCCGGGGGTACTTCAACGACCTTCAACCGGGCCCCAAATCTGTCGGCAAGGGGGGAGAGTTGCGGGATCAAGGCTTGGGCAATGGCGTGGCTGGAGCGATGTCTTTCATGTTGATCCACCAGATTGACCTGCAGATCCCCCTGCCAAGGCTGGGTGCGATTATAGTACTGTCGTACCAGGCCATTGAAGTTGATGGGAGAGGCTGTTCCAGCATAGGCCTGATAATTGGTGACTTCCGGGACTCGAGCGACTACTCTCCCCAGGGCATGCAGCAAGGCTGAAGTTTTTTCGACAGGGCTATCGTGAGGAAGATCGACAACCACTTGGAATTCGGATTTGTTGTCAAAGGGCAGCATTTTAAGAATCACAGCCTTAAATCCAACCAAGGAGCATGAAGCGATAATCAGGATAACCAGTCCTGCATAGAGACGATGGCGGTTGCGTCTACCTAGTTCCGGATGGAGGAAAGGGCGTAGCACTCGGTTAAAAATGGGTGGATGAGCAACCGGATCCGTGTGCCCGTGATCACCTAGCAACCATCGCAGGGCCAAGTAAGGTGTAATGGTAAACGCGATAGCCAGCGAGAGCAGCATGCCCATGGATGCATTGATGGGTATGGGACTCATATAAGGCCCCATCAGCCCGCTGACAAAAGCCATCGGTAGTAAGGCGGCAATAACGGTCAGGGTAGCCAGTATGGTTGGTCCACCCACTTCATCGACGGCAGCGGGTATCCATGAAACCATGGGTCCCGTGGAGAGACGGCGATGTCGGTGTATGTTTTCCACCACCACGATAGCGTCATCCACCAGGATGCCTATGGAAAAAATCAGGGCAAACAGGGAAACACGGTTGAGGGTAAAACCTACTGCCCAGGAGGCAAAGAGCGTTACCGCAAGCGTCAGGAGTACGGCAGCTCCTACGATCATGGATTCGCGTCGACCCAAGGAGAAAAATACCAAAATAATGACAGATGTTGTAGCAAAAATCAGTTTTTCGATCAGTTTTGAGGCTTTGGCTTGTGCGGTCTGCCCATAGTTGCGCGTGACGGTGAGGGTCACGTGGGGGGGGATCAGCGTGTTTTTTAGTCCCTGTACCGTACTTAATAGGTGGTTGGCGACGTCAACAGCATTGGCGCCAGCAATTTTGGTGACGGCTACGGTAACGGCGGGCTGCTCACCTTGACGGGTGCCCGTCCATACATAGTGATGAGGTTGGTCGGGGCCGCGCGTAACATGTGCAACTTCTGAGAGGTAGACAGGTTTGTTATCGGTCATACCTACGACAAGATTTTGTACGTCCTCTACCGTGCGTAAGAAATCACTGCTGACAATGCTCACTTGAGTGTTATCGCGCACGGTACTGCCAGCTCGCACGGCAACATTGGCTGACTGCAAGACTTGTGCTATTTGCAGGGCACTGAGTTGGTGCGCCCGCAAGGCATCGGGATCCATATCAATTCTGAGGATGTCGCCAGGGCCACCGATCGTGCTGACTTCACGTGTGCCAGGCACTCTTTTCAAGGCCATTTCCAGGCTGTGCGCTACCCGTTCAAGGTCAAAGGCTCCCAGAGAAGAGTCAGAGCTTGATAGCGTTAGTGCCAGAACGGGAACGTCATCGATACCCATGGGCTTGACCAGGGGTTCACTTGCATGCACACCAGGTGGGAGCCAATCGCGATGGCTTTGCAGGGTGTCCCACAGTCTGATCAAAGCATCATTGCGTGAAACTCCTACCTTGTATTGCAGGGTCAAAACAGCCATGCCCGGTGTGGAAACTGAGTACACATGATCCATACCACGTACACGCGCCAGTACCTGCTCAGCGGGCCCGGCTACCAGATGTTCCACTTCATGGGCATCGGCTCCGGGTAATGCGATCATGACATTGGCCATGGTTACATTAATCTGCGGTTCTTCCTCCTTGGGGGTGACGGTCAAGGCAAATATGCCTAGTAGCAAGGCAACCAGGGCCAGCAGAGCCGTCAAAGGCGTGTTAATAAACCGCTGTGCAAGTCGACCAGCAATTCCCATGGGTACTCTCCTTTAAGGGCGGGCGCCAGCAGTTACCGGATCCAGAGCGATCTGTTCACCGGCCTGAAGACCGGCCAGCACTTCAACATAGCCGCCCGGCAAGCTCTGGCCAAGTCTGATCTGGCGCAGTTCCGGGGTCTCGTTGCCATGCAGGCAATAGACAGCGGTCAATTCTGAGCGGTGTAAAACTGCCTGCAGTGGAATAATCAGGCGGCGTTGTGTTCCGATCACAAAATGCGCTGTCACCAATTGGCCGGGCAATAAGCCTTCAGCATTGGCAAGGTGCAGGCGAGCTTCCGTAGTATGGGTCGCTGGATCAGCGGTAGGTAGCAAAGTCAGTGATGATGTGGGTATCCAACGTAACTGGCCAGGGACTTCTAAATAGGCTTTATTGCCGGTGCGTACAGCCTCCAGTCGGGTTTGTGGAATCTGAGCGGAAGCGCGCAGCCAGGCAGGATCAAAGCCAACAGCCAGTGGAGTGCCTGGAGCTGCCATATCTCCGACTTCTACCAGCAAGGAGGCCATAACGCCGCCGTAAGGGGCGATGATATTGGCAAAGCCACGTGAGGTTTTTTGCTGAGCTAGATCAGCCTGCAGGCTACGCACATGTGCCTCAGCGCTACGTAAAGTAGCTTGTGCCTGATCGTACTGAGCTTGTGAAATAAAATGCTGTGACAAAAGCTGCTGTATACGTGCAAACTGATCAGCAGCATTCTGCCGCTGCACGTCAGCTTCATGCACGCGAGCCTCTGCAGCCGCCATTTGCTGGTCGGCAACGGAAGTATCTATGCGCATGATTACCTGACCGGCCTTGACCCGGTCTCCTGCACGAAAATTGATACTTTCGATGCGTCCAGAAGTCTGGGCGCTCACCGTGGATTGGCGTTCAGCCTCGATGGTCGCTACCGTGTCATAGGTAGATTCCACCTGTTGATAAGCCACGGTAGCCTGTGCCAAAGGTGCTGCATCGACGGCATCGATCATTCCAAACAGCAGGATCCCCGCTGCTATTCGTGTGACAACAGTGTTCACGGTTTAACTTCCTCGGGTAGCCCGGCAGCTTTAAGGATGGTCATCATGGGGCACCAGTTACTGAATGCAGACTGGAACAAGTTAAGGCCAACAAAAGCTGTCAAAAAAAACCAAGCAGGATTAACAAAATGGCCCAGAGCGACACTCACCATGATAAATAATCCGGCAATCATACGTAACGCGCGTTGTACGGTCATGGAACTTCCCCTCGGAACGGTTGATAATGATCAACATATTATACCCCTGGGGGTATAAATGCAAATTCAATCTGGTCGAGAGTCAAGCTGAGGATCTTGTGCCAGTTCAGTATTGATTCCCAAGGAGGTTAGATTCTCACAGATCGCGCGCTCAACCGAAAAACGAAGCAAGTAATGGGGGCCTCCGGCTTTAAAACCGGTACCCGATAAACCCTGACCACCAAAAGGTTGGCAGCCAACGGCAGCGCCAATTTGATTGCGGTTAATATATAAATTACCAACGGGCCATGGTTGTTGGGCAAGTTGCAGTTGCTCAGGCACGCGGCTTTGCAAGCCCAGTGTCAGTCCGTAACCGGAATCACGAACCCAGGAGTGTACTTGTGGCAGATCCTCGGGGCGGTAAGTGACCACGTGCAGTATGGGACCGAAGACCTCTTCATGTGGCAGGGTCTCCAGGGTGCATAGATGCACGGATGGAGCCACAAAACACCCGGTTTCCGGGCAGGTTGCCATAGCAACACGAACTGAGCGCTGATCAAGCTCGCGCTGGTAGTTACGCAGCGTATCACGCGCATTCATATCGATGACCGGTCCAATATCAGTCGTGGGGTCACCGGGATTACCGACCACCAGTTGTCCGACAGCATCGCTTAATAAAGGTAAGACGCTTGCCTGCATACTGTCCTGAATAAACAGGATGCGGCAGGAAGAGCAACGCTGTCCGGCACTGTTGAAGGCCGAGGTGATGACGTCGCGCACGACATGCTGCGGCAGGGCCGTACTGTCAGCAATCATGACATTAAGACCACCCGTTTCAGCAATGAGAGGCAAAATCGCCCGATGATGATCTGCCAGGATACGGTGTATGGTCTGACCTGTCTGGGTGGAGCCCGTCATGGCGACGCCAGCTAAGCGAGGGTGACGCAACAGGGGGTCTCCCACCACGTCAGATTGACCCAGGATAAGTTGGAGTGCGGAGGTTGGGATGCCGCAGGCCAGCAGATCACGAACCATGCGCTCAGCCAGCAGCGGTGTCTGCAACGCAGGTTTAACCACGACGGTATTGCCACTGACTAAGGCAGCTGCCACTTGTCCAAGACAAATGGCCAGGGGAAAATTCCATGGACTGATGCATAAAAACACGCCACGACCTTGCCAGATTAACGTATTTCTTTCTCCGGTGATATGAGGCAGGTTGATGGGAGCAGCCAAAAGTTGTTCTGCCTGGGCGCTGTAATACCGGCAAAGATCACAGGCCTCGCGTACTTCAGCCAGGGCATCAGCGATCACTTTGCCGCCTTCGTGCACCAGCAGGCTTAAATAGTCCATACCTTCCCGGTCCAGCAAGTCAGCCATGCGTAGCAGGCATTGTGCTCGATCTGTGACGGGGGTGGCGTTCCAGGCACTTGCGCCTAGCGATGCAGCTTGCATGGCAAGATCGGCAACAGCAGCTTCAGCCCAGTGTATCTGGCTCAGTATCCGCCCATCAGCACGAGAACTATGCGTATGTACTACACCCGGCAAGGGCTGTCCTTGGATCAGGCTATGGACTTGATCGGGTGTCTTGGGGTGAGCAAGCGCATCGGCAACCCGGGTCAAAGCTACCTGATCGTCCAGTCCAAAACCGTGCGCACGAAGCAATGGAGTAACAGCGAGATGGGGTTCAACTTGGCCGGGTGATGGATTAGCGGTAGCTTTAAGCCAGGGGTCGGCCATGATTTCCTCCGTATCCAGCTCGGGCATGGCCAGCTGGGCGACAAATGATTGATTGCTCACATTTTCCAGTAAACGACGCAACAGATAAGGAAGCAAGACATCAAAACTACCGACAGGGGCATAGGTACGGCAGGAGCAACCGGTCTCGGCTAGGTGCAGGCGATGCAAGGCATCTCCCATGCCATGCAGTTTTTGGACTTCATAAGTTCGGCCTTCAGCGACTTCATGGATCCAGGCCAAGGTATGAGCATTATGCGTAGCAAATTGCGCACGCAGATGTCGAGCGTTAAGGAGCTGCTTGGCGCAGGCCAGATAGGCAAGGTCGGTGTGCGCCTTGCGGGTGTACACGGGATATCTGCGCAGGGCCAGGTGCTGGGCCAGTTTGATCTCACTGTCCCAGTAAGCCCCCTTGACCAGCCTGACGTTGAGACAGATGCCCTGCTGGACGGCCAGGTCATCAAGTTTTTGCAGGATTTCAGGGGCTCTGATCTGATAGGCCTGTACGGCTATGCCAAGGCCATCCCATCCCGATAGAGCAGGGTGTTTACGCAATGCCTGGATAACCTTAAGTGCCAGATCCTGGGTATCACAGGTTTCAGCATCTAAGGTTAAGTCGATACGATGCTGGGCTGCCATTTGGGCTAGCCACAGGGTGCGTTCAATCAGAGCTGGCAGGCAAAGAGCATCCTTTCCTGCCTCAAATCGGGCATGCAATGCAGAGAGTTTAATGGAGATGCTGTCGTGATGGGGGCGGCGGTTTTGCCCCAGCGTTTGTAAGGCCTGAGCGTAGCGGTTCAAATACAGCTCGGCATCACGTTCTCCCAGCGCTGACTCACCTAACATATCGAAGGAATAACTGAAGTCTTCTTCACGGTGGCGCAAGGCTTGTTGAAGATCTTCTGCCCATACAAATCTTCCGGCCATAACATGCAGGCTACGGCGTAGCGTGCTTAGGAAAATGGGGTCTGCCAGGCGATGCAGCCAAGAAGCATCGGTGTGTTTAAGATAACGCTGTCCCCACTGCAAGGCATGCTCAGCGAGGCTAATAGGCCAGTCCGTAGAAGGATGATCACTGTTTACCCAATGACCCTGATCAAGCATACAGCGCGCAAAACGTAAGGCCGTAGATTCATCTGGAATTCGTAACAGGCACTCGGCAAGAGACATCAATGCCCAGCCTTCAGTTGAGTTCAGGCCAAAATCACTGAGCAGCTGAGCCATAAGATTGGGTGATTGACCCCGGAGATGTTCAATCCACGCGGTCGCCTTTTGGTGAACGCGTTGCTGTCTGGCAGAATCAAGGCTGGTCTGCTTGAGCAGCGTCAAAACTGCCTGGGATTCCGCCGTGGTAGGTTGCGTATCCTGCATGTCGCTTCCCTCGGGGGGTTATCACCGTATCGACTCTTAGTCTATGCCTTATGGCCATGAAGGCAAGGGATCTCGTGTTGTCAAGGTTATTGTTAAACAAGGGAGATCATGAGGTAATTTCATGCTGAAGATGAATACGTTACTATAGCTAGTCTATCTGTAGCGGCATGAGGTAAGTCATGACAGCACAAGCTGTAGCATCGGCAGCGCATTGTGAAGAGGCTCAGCGAGAGCATGTCAAAGCATTGCTGCGCCGAGAGAATGCCGTGTTGGTGGCGCATTACTATACCGATGCCACACTACAGGCTCTGGCCGATGAAACCGGCGGCTGTGTCGCAGATTCGCTGGAGATGGCAAGGTTTGGGCGTGAACATACAGCGACTACCCTGGTGGTGGCAGGTGTGCGCTTCATGGGCGAAACTGCCAAGATTTTAAGTCCGGACAAAAGGGTGCTGATGCCTACGCTGGAAGCTACTTGTTCTTTAGATATCGGCTGTCCTGTTGACAAGTTTACTGCCTTTTGCGATCAGCACCCTGAGCGTACCGTGGTCGTATATGCCAATACGTCAGCAGCCGTTAAAGCGCGAGCAGACTGGGTGGTTACCTCCAGTATTGCCATTGACTTGGTCGAGCATCTGGCTGCGCAGGGAGAAAAGATTCTCTGGGCGCCTGATCGTTACCTGGGGCACTATGTGCAGCAGCAAACCGGCGCAGATATGTTGCTTTGGGATGGCGCCTGCATCGTGCATGAAGAGTTCAAGGCTCAGGCTTTGTTGGATATGCGTCATGTCTACCCGGGGGCAGGTATTTTGGTGCATCCTGAATCACCGGCTGCAGTCATTGACTTGGCCGATGCCGTAGGTTCAACGTCTCAACTCATTCGGGCGGCACAGACCTTGCCGCATCAGCAGTTTATCGTGGCTACCGACAAGGCTATCTTTTACAAGATGCGTCAGGCCGCACCCGGCAAGGAGTTTTTCGAGGCTCCAACGGCGGGCGTAGGTGCGACGTGTAGAAGCTGCGCACATTGCCCATGGATGGCGATGAATAGCCTGGATCTGCTGGCGGGCTCCCTGGAATCAGGGGATCAGGAAATTTTTGTTGAGCAGAGCTTGGGTGAAGCTGCATCACGTCCTTTGCAGCGCATGTTGGATTTTGCACGCCAGCGCCGATAGCCTAAAACTGCGGCCAAAGCCCTCGTAGTCGTTGCTCCTCAACCTCAGAGGCGGCAAGGTTGACCAGATCCATGAGGGCATGCACTGAATGCCCAAGGTATTCGCACAGGACGGGTTGCAGTTCTATCCATTCATGATCAACATCGCTTTGTCCGAGGTTTCGGTAGACGCCAGCGGCATGTTCTGCCACTTTCAACATGGCCAGGAGCAATAGGGACTCCCTTGCCAGGTTGCCTTCCTGCAGGGCTTGTGTGGTTTGGTGATGCATTTGTATGGCTTCACATACGCTATCGGGTAATTTCCAGTAATGCGCGATCCAGGCACCAACACTGGCGTGCTGAGTTCCTAGACGCGTTTCTTCGATAGTTGCCGGATGGGCCGTGGTGTAGCTTTCTATCAGTACGTCACTGTACTCCGGGAATTTTCGTAGCAATAAAGGAATGCCACAGTTGTGGAATAACCCAGTCAGGTAAGCAGGTTCATCCAGGTTTAGCCTGAGATGTCTGGATAATGTGGCGCAGGCAATGCCTGTATCCGTGCAGGATTGCCAGTAACTGGGGAACAGAGGGTGTGAGGTATTGCCCAGAGCCGCACGTAAAAACATGGCATTGACGATGTTGAGCACACTGGATAGACCTAGAATCACCACGGCGCGTCGCAATGACTTGACACGATGTGGCAAGCCATAGAGGGGAGAATTTACCGCGCGCAGTACACCGGCGCTAACGCCTTGATCCGTCGCAATAACAGCCGCCACTTTGGTAATGTCAGGATACGCTTCAGAAATATCAGCCATCAACTGGGGGCGTGGGGGTAATTGTATGCCTTTGATCAGGTTGGAGGCTTCGGTTAAATGTAACTCAGCCATGTGCAATCCCCACTTCCAAAGATTCTAGCCAGTCCAGAAATTGATTAACCTGATTGCCGCGAAAAATTCGGCCATGCTGCGGGCAGAGCATATTAATTTTCAGCTTGCGTACACGCCGTATCCATTGGTTCTTGGCTTCATTGGAGGGCATCCAGCGTTGATGAAAAAAACGCATTTTGCTGATGTGTTCATCGAAGTTTTCTACAAAAAGAGGGACATCCACCGGTTCCAGAGCAGCGCCAATGTCGCCTGAGAATAAAATACCTGAACTGGCGTCATAGAGATGGATATTGCCAGGTGAGTGCAAAAAGTGTGCTGGAATAAATTCAAGCTCCACCGAGCCCAATTGCATGCGGCCACCACGATCTTCGATAGGATCAAAGCTAATGTTGTTCATGCCAAAGTGGCGTATAAATCCCTCCCAAAGCCAGGGAGCATGCAGCGTAGCCTGCGGCAAAACTTCATCCCATAGGCCCAAGGATGAGATCACGTCGGGGTCCTGGTGCGATGAAAATAGGTGAGTAATCTGTTGTAGAGGTACATCACGTAACACGGCAGCAAGCATGGGAGCAAATAACTCGATTCCTCCTGGATCAAGCAATAAGGACTGCTCATGGGTGCGTATTAGGTATTGGTTAGTGTCGAGCAGTTTCTCCGGCTTGCCTTCATCGCGGCCATAAACGATCCATTGGTGACTGGGAGACTCATGTAAAACAATACTCTTCATGGAAACTCTCGTGCGATATCGGGTTAGTGAAGGTCTTGTATCATGCGTTGCGAGCGAACGACATGCGATTTGATGGCATCGGATTGTTTCTGTATGGTGTTGGCCATACTGACCAGTGTCCCCTGGAAAGTCCCGGTCTGGGTGGCCTCCAGGCGCGAGGTTACGGAAATTACGTTGGCGGCACGCATAAACTGTTGAATATCTTCCAATTCACTGGATAATTGTTGCAGTCCTTTGCGATAGCGGTCCTGCAAAATTCGATCGCGACGTTCACCATAGAGTAGGGTATTAAGCAGGGGATCTTTTGCGGCCAGAGGATTAAGAATTAGCGTTGTACGCAGTCGCCGGTAGAATTGATCGCTGCGCCAGCTCATCACGGCTAGTCGGGATATCTCCAGAGCAGTGACATTGATGGTGGAAGCCATGCTGATCGTTTTGCTGGCCAGGTCATCAAAAAAATCAGAAATGACTTTTAGGCTGGCCGCCTGACTGCCAGCTCGCAGGACAACCACCCG
>JABEVH010000023.1 GCA_013043915.1 Pseudomonadales bacterium | reverse complement strand
CTATACATTCATCCTCACGTATAAAGGCGACCCAACGACCTTCCAGGGTGTGACCACAATCAGGATCCAGAGCAAGGATGGGGCGACAAGTCAGCTCCGCCAGAGCTTGAATGACTTCGGGGCCTCCCGGAACACAACGGTTGATGGCTGCACCGTTGAGGATGGCTTCGGCATAGGGTCGGCATCCGGGGT
The DNA here is from genome assembly GCA_013043915.1 of Pseudomonadales bacterium. GTDB lineage: Bacteria > Pseudomonadota > Gammaproteobacteria > Pseudomonadales > Moraxellaceae > JABEVH01. Next base: position 4,124 of record JABEVH010000023.1, on the reverse strand, counting down.
ACTGGCACTTGGTGCATTGGGTCTGAGGCAGTAACGCATCAATCTGCGTTACATCAAGTCGTCGAGCTAGCGACATGGTTATCCATCTTTAGTGGCAGCGTCATGCTGAACATTTTACCATTATCCTGTTGCAAGACGTTGGAATGCAGGCGTCGGATTTTTTGGATGCATAATTGTCATGGTGGTGGTATACGGTGATACGAGCCAAATGTGGCACAAGGAGATAGGGTGTATGCAAGCATTTTTGGAAGCGTCAGCGGTTGATCTGGCCAAGATGATCAGGGAGCAGCGAGTGTCTTCCTCGGCGGTGGTTGAGGCTCATATCCGTCGTGTTGAGCAGGTTAATCCTGAGATTAATGCTTTAGTCTTTGATCGATTTGCCCAAGCCCGGCACCAGGCTCGTGCTGCTGATACGGCTGTTGCTTCAGCGAAACATGCAGGTATGCTAGCTTCCCTGCCACCCCTGTTAGGGGTGCCTTGTACTATCAAGGAAAGATTTGCCGTGTGCGGAGCCCCGAATACAGCAGGTTTAGTAGAACGTCAGCATATTATTTCAGATAAAGACGCGATGGCTGTTCAGCATATCAAAGCCTCTGGCGCCATCGTACTGGGGGTGACCAATACCTCAGAGCTTTGTATGTGGATGGAATCTTTTAACAAAGTGTATGGACTGACACGTAATCCTTATGATGGGCGTTGTACGGCGGGAGGCTCCTCGGGTGGGGAAGGAGCTATAGTCGGCTCAGGAGCATCGCCATTTGGCTTAGGCTCCGACATCGGTGGTTCGATACGCATGCCAGCCTTGTTTAATGGTGTTTTTGGCCATAAGGGTTCGCCCGGTCTGGTTTCTAATCAGGGGCAGTACCCGTTCCCGAGGGGGATTGCCGAAGAGATGCTGTCTACCGGTCCTTTGTGTCGGCGCGCTACTGACTTGCCTTTGCTGCTAGGGATTATGGCGGGTAATCCAACTGCATTTGAACATGTGCCTAAGTTAGAGGTGGGGCGTTTGCGTGTATTACGACGTCATCCTGATTCCTTGATTCGAGCTGACCGTGCGCAGGCTCATGCTCAGTCGCAGGCTATTCGTTTGCTTGTTGAGGCGGGTGCGCGTGAAGAGCTCATCGATTTGCGCGGTTTTTATCATGCTTTTGATATCTGGTCTAATACCTTGAGTTCGGCAGGTAGTACCTCCTTTGCTGAGATGATGTACGGCAGCAAGCAGATCTCACAAGCCTTAAAGGCATTGATCAATCTCCCTCGCGCTCAGTCCACCCATACCCTGCCTCTGGTATTGCTCAGTATGCTGGAGCGGGTACCTGAGCTGATGCCGGCACGTATGCAGCGCCTGGTTCGTCAGGGTCAAGCGTTGCGTCAGCAGTTGATCGATCATCTCGGAAGCGATGGGGTGCTGGTAGATCTGGCCTATCCCACAACGGCGCCGCGACATTATAGGGCGATGGTTCCGCCCTGGGGCTTTGTGCGTTCAGCCATTTACAATGCCTTGAGATTACCCGCGACCGAAATACCGATGGGGCTGGCGCAAGGCGGTTTGCCCACCGGGGTACAAGTGGTGGCAGCAGCGGGTCAGGACGCCTTGGGTTTGGCGGTTGCGCTTTATCTGGAACATCGGCAGGGCGGATGGGTTCCTCCCTGGAAACTTTAACGAGACGGCAAACAGGCTGTCATGGGATTGCAATGAGGAATAGCTCTAATGGAGGGCAAGAATCAGAGGAGAGTGTAATCATGGAATGTCAAGAATTTGTAGAAGAATGGCTGCCTGATCGTGAAGATATGCTCTTGTTGCTAGGCTCTGAGGAAGATGCCGAGCCTTGCGATGATGCTACTGAGCTTTAAGCTGATCATGAGGGGAGCGGGAAAACATAGCTGCTTCTTCGGATCTGACCCGCACCACCCAATTTGTTTGCATGTTGTGGCTGGTTTCTCATAATTCCATCGCAGACTATCCTGCAGAGCTCAGATTGGCTAGACTGCTGGGGTGCAGTGCTTTTCGTATGTTCTTAAAGCTCAGGATAGCCCGTGATGGGGGCGCGAGGAACTATGTTTCAGGAGCAAATTGAATGGCGGGCGGTCATTTGCTTTTGGGATGGCCAGAATATAGCGAGGTTGTTGCTGTGGTCTGACTTTCAGGCTTGTCTTGATGGTTATGTGCCCTTGAGCCCTTGTGCTGGCCAGACTTGGCGAGCAGCTTACGCTGAGCTGGAAGAAGATTTGCAGCTTAAAGCTGTTGTATTTTTTCAGATCGGCTTTGATCAACAGGGTTTTGCTGAACGCAGCTGGAATTTACCCTTGCCGCATATGGCAGAAATCGCCGGACCGGGTCCGGATTTTGGTGGGGGGTGGATACGTCTGGCCTGTCGTAGCCAGTGTCCGATTTCCTGGCATGCTTCCAAATTATGGGATCCTTTATTGCATCCAGGGATCAGCGAATTTCAGCAGATGCAGGTTGCCTTAAAAGATCAGGCCATGCGACTAGGTCTGCGTGTCAGTCGACGCGCTCCGGTACATGAGCCCGTTGCCCCTCATCAGGATGTACCGCTGCTGGCTCAGCGCGTGGAGAGAGCGCATGAACGTGAAGCCTCTGATGACTTGGTGCGTTTGCAGGGGGAACGTGATGCCTTGCAGCGTGAGCTCGAACACCGTGACCTGCGTTTACGCTCTTTTGAAACCGAACATGTAGAAAAGTTGACGCGTGAACGGTTTGAGCATGAGCAAGCTCTCGCTATTTTGCAAGCGCAACATTCCAAATTGCTGGCACAGCAAAAAATTCAGCGCGACCTCAGTGAATCCCTGCGTGAGCAGGTGATGTCTTTACAGGGACAAGTTGAAAATCTGGATGCACAAAAACGCAATTTGGCTCTGGATGCCGAGGTACATGGGCAGTTGCAGTTACAGAAGCAGGAGGCTTCGCATGAGGAAGCCCTGAAACAGCATATCGAAGTTCTTGAACAGCGTTGGCATCGTGAGTCTTTGATACGCGAACAGTCACTTTTGGTAGAACTTGAAGCAGAACGCGCGCGTTTTCGTGAACGAGAAGCTAGACTACAGGGAGAGACTGATAGCCTGCAGGTGCTGGTCACCGCTCGGAATGAGCAGGTGCACCAATTAAGTCAGCGCGCAGAGCAGTTGATGTCACAAACGGCTGAGAAGTTTTTGCAAGAACTGGAAAAGCTAGGCATGAATTTTCTGGTATACCATCCTGGAGCTGGTCATGTATCCATACCTGTGAAGGATCTGGCTGGATATGTTGAAAACCCACAAGCCTATGCAGCTAATCAGTGTTTTGTCAGTGAAGAACATTACCGTCACTGGCTTGAACACTATAATGATCCACGTTGCAAGGTGGGTGTGGGGGAGAGTGGGGCCTGTGGAGCTAGAATTATTAGGGTGGACTCCCCGGCAAAATTTGTGGAAGGCGAGTCAGATCGTTGTGCCCGCCATCACAGCGACAGAAATATTGATGCGGTGCTGAAATTTAGGCCGCAAGATACCTTGAGAGGATAAATATGACCAGTCCTGCATTACGTCGAGAAGTGCTGGAGACCTTTGTCCCCTTGAATGCGCTTCCGGTGGAACGTCTGGAGTACCTGCTGCATGATGTGACAGTCATGACGTTAAATCCGGGTGATGTGTTAGAAGACTGTCGCGAGGGCAGTGGGCAGACGGTCTATTTGTTGAGCGGGAACCTGTTGTTTAGTGATGAGTCCGGTGAGGTTGCAAAAATTTGTGCCGGCGAGGTTCAAAGTTGGTACCCGGTGACGACGCCCCGAGGTGGGAGGCAGACGGTACGGGCAGAGACGACGGTCAACTGCATTTGTCTCGAAAGTGAGCGATTAGATCGCGTATTGGCGTGGGAACAGTCAGCGCGGTATTTTGAGGCAGAACTCGCCTTTGAGCAGGGGCTGGAAGATAGTCGCTGGCTGCGGCGTTTGTTGCGTGCTCCCATATTTTATCATCTACCCCCAGCCCATGTGCGTGAGATGTTTCATCGCATGGTGCCGCGTAAGGTGGAAGCGGGCGAGGCGGTCGTGAAAGAAGGTGATCTGGCAGATGCCTGTTATTTCATTAAACAAGGCGTTGCTGAAGTGGTGGTTAGCTTGCCTGAT
>JABEVH010000296.1 GCA_013043915.1 Pseudomonadales bacterium | reverse complement strand
CCTTCTCCGGAAAATGAAATGCCCAGACGTCGTGAGCTGATGTTGCAGCGTTGGACCCGTGGACAAACCAACACATCGCCCGATAACATGATTAAATTGGCACAAGCCGCATTGCAACCCGTGACGGGCTCATCAATGATAGCCACGGAACGACTACGCCGCTGCCTGGAAAAAACCCTCTCGGGAGCTTAAAATGGCCTTAGCCCAACCTGCAAAATTTGGCGAAGCCTGGTCCGATGAGCGAATCGCCAGCTGGCTAGAGCTCCTGCCCGCGGCAGGAGAAGATCCTGATTATCATGTCCTGTGGCGAGCCTATCAAGGCATGAGAGCTCATGATTTTGAACGCTTCACCCAGCTATTTCTGGAACAGGGAAGAAACATCAATGCTCTCGGCTTGAGCGGAGAGACCTTGACATCGATTCTGTCACGCCATCGCTGTAGCGAGGATTTTCTGCATATTCTGGTAGATGCTGGAGGTCGTGCCTGATCGGTGATTGAGCATTTGCAGGGGTGCTGTTAGAGTCGGACTATCATTGACCATCCTGGAGTAGTTAGGCATGCGCTCATTTCTGGTTTTAATGGTCATGTGGCTTAGTATTCAAGCCTGGAGTGCTTCTTGGATTGGGCAGCCTGCCGGTGATTTTCACTTACTTGATCAAGTGGGTACCTGGCATGACCTGAAGGACTACCGTGGTCAATGGCTGCTACTGTATTTCTACCCCAAGGACGGCACCCAGGGCTGCACGCAGGAAGCTGAAAGATTCCGCGACCTTTACCCCATGTTTCGTAGCAGGCATGTCAATATTATCGGTATCAGCGAAGATACTCAGGTTTCACATGCTGATTTCGCCCATGCTCTACAGTTGCCCTTTGCTATCCTGGCGGATGCACACGGTGAGGTAGCCAAACATTATGGCGTACTGAATAACCTGCTGGTCACCCGCTTCGCTTCCCGGCAAAGTTTTTTAATCAATCCTGAGGGTATCATCGTGCAACAATACAAACGCGTCGACCCCTCCACCCATGCCACTCAGGTGCTCAAGGACCTGGCTGTCCTGCAAGGCAAAAGTAATCCATGACCAACCTTCTGCGTCAGATGTACCGGGATACTGTTGCCTATATCCGTGTGCTCTTTGATTTTTCGTTTACTGATTATCTGACCATACAAATGCTGCCCCTGTTCTATGGCACCATCATCATCGCCTGTCTGGGACTGGTCGCCTACAATGTTCTTGAGGCCTTTGTCTATTCGATGTGGATGGGGTTGTTGTTTTTGCTTGCCTCTCCCTTTGCCTTGCTGGTTCTAATATCGGTAGCTCGCGCTTTGTTTGAGTTTTATATTGTCATCTTCCGCATCGCTGAAAATGTTGATGAACTTGTACAGTTGCGTGATTCTGTTGAACGGCTTTCCGGACTGGGTGATATGGCCAGCCGTATACCGTTCTGGCGTTTGATCATTAATCGCCCCAAAAATACAGACACCCCCTCATCACGTAAGGAGTAACAGGAACCATGTCCAGCATGCAGCTGATATCACTGAATCGCATTGAGGTGCCCGCCAACTTGCAAAGCATTCAGCGTATCGCTGCCGATGAAATGCCTGTTCATGAAACTGATCTGGGTCAGGCTGCTCGTGACAGCATCTGGACAGCTGTTGAAGAGCTCTATCACAGTGGGATTTTCCCTGCACTCACCTTCTGTTTACGTCACCGGGGCCAGATCGTACTCAACCGTTCCTTAGGATATGCCCGTGGTTATGGACCGCATACAGGCTCGGCCTCCTCGGCCATATTAGCCACCCCTGAAAGTCCCATTTGTTTATTCTCTGCATCCAAAGTAGTCACGGCCATGCTGGTGCACTGGCTAAATCAGGAGCATTTCATCGACCTGACTGACCCAATCAGCCGTTATATTCCGGAATATGGCGTGCATGGCAAACAAAATGCCACGATCTACCATCTACTGACCCATCGTGGTGGCATTCCCCGTATTGAAGGAGAGGTAAATCCTGAGTTGCTGTTTGATGAAGCCGCCGTCATTGCCATGCTTTGTGCCGCCAGGCCCGTTTCACGTAGTGGACGTCGGGTCGCCTACCATGCTATCACCGCTGGCTATATTCTGGGCGAGTTGATACGCCGCGTCACCGGCGCTAGTCCACGCGACATTCTGGATCGCGTGATCTGCCAGCCCATGAACATGCGTAATTTTAACTTTGGTCTGCGTCAGGAAGATCGCGACATCGTCATTGAGAATCATGCTACAGGCATCAAACCGGTGTTTCCGGTAGATAGCTATCTGCATAATATCCTGGGGGGCTCGCTAGAACTAGCTGTTAACCTGTGCAATGATCCCCGATTTATGGATGTCATCGTTCCTGCTGGAAATATTTATGCATCCGCGGAAGAATGCAGCCGTTTTTTTGAGATGCTGCGTCAGGAAGGTCGTTACGGAGATCAGCAGATATTCAAACCAGAAACCGTGCGCCGCGCCATCTTGGAAGCTCAGCGACCTGAGATCGATGCTTCCTTGCTGATGCCTATGCGTTATTCCATGGGATTTATGCTGGGTTCCAAACCCATAGGACTCTACGGCCCTAATACTTCTCGCGCTTTTGGTCATCTGGGATTTACCAATATATTTTGTTGGGCAGATCCTGCTCGTGAAACCAGCGTAGCCCTCATGACCTCAGGTAAAGCACTACTCGGGCCACACTTACTGCCTTTAGGGCGACTACTTTTTACCTTGTCGTCGTGTTGCTACTGACCCTCTAACATCCCTGACCGAGAGCCCATGTTATGCCTGATTTTATTTCGCTGGTCCAGCATGGTCATGCATGGCTGTTCATCCCCAGTGCTATCGTGCTCGGCGCCTTGCATGGACTGGAACCCGGGCACTCTAAAACCATGATGGCTGCTTTTATTGTCGCCATCCGAGGAACCGTCACACAAGCCGTACTGTTAGGACTGTCCGCTACGCTGTCTCACACGGCCGTGGTATGGGCTGTTGCCATGACGGGGTTATATTTTGGACAACACTGGAATGCAGAAGCCACGGAGCCCTATTTTCAGGTGGTATCCGCAGCGCTGATGATCAGTGTCGCTACATGGATGATCTGGCGCACCTGGCACCAAGAACGAGCCTGTTTCCATGACCACGATCATCACCATGATGCCTCTAAAATTATCGACACTGGACATGGCAAGATCAGGTTAGATGTATTTGAAGAGGATGTACCGCCTCGCTTCAGGCTGTACAGTCAAGGTCATGCCTGGTCTGCTGCTGAAGTCAAGCTAACAACCGAACGAGCGGACGGCAGCACCCAAGCCTTTAGCTTTGTACAACGAAATGGCTTTTTAGAATCAGAACAGGAAATTCCTGAACCTCATGAGTTTATAGCTCGCTTACAGCTAGGACATGGCCATCACCATCATGATTATGATGTTGAGTTTGTCGAAAACAACCATCATCACCATGCCATCCCTGTCTATGCAGGACTGGATATCTCAGCACCTGGTTATCAGGATCCGCATGAACTGGCGCATGCTAATGACATACGCCACCGTTTTGCTAACCGTGAGGTAACGACTGGGCAGGTCATCATGTTTGGTTTGACCGGTGGCTTGATTCCCTGCCCGGCATCAATCACGGTGCTGCTGCTTTGCCTGCAGCTTAAAAAAATCGCCTTAGGTATGACCCTCGTCCTCAGCTTCAGCGTAGGCTTAGCTCTGACCATGATGGCCTCAGGTGTCCTGGCTGCCTTGAGCATCCGGCATGTATCCAAACGCTGGAATGGCTTCGGCGAGTTTACGCGTAAAGCACCTTACTTTTCTGGACTGATCATTATTGGCATCGGTGCCTACGTAGCCTATCAAGGTCTGCATGCCTTGATAACCTACCCCCCCCCCCTGAACCCATCGAAGATTCCGTAGTGATGGGTTTTAAAGGGTGAATCCATCGGGGCCTGAAAGCTCGGGTGTAATTACTCAATGCTGACTATGAGCTAAAAGCTCATGCCCTCATTGATCTACCTTCAGACAACCTGATGTCTGCTCTTGGAGAATTTCATGAGATTAACAGAAAACCTCATATAAAATAATTAGTTGCGATCAAATTCAAGTTATTTTGCTTTCTCAGATGCCATTCAGTCTCGGATTTTGCGAAGATACTGGTTTTGCATTTCGTG
>JABEVH010000295.1 GCA_013043915.1 Pseudomonadales bacterium | reverse complement strand
GTCATCAGCTGGCCACCGTATTTTGGGGGCTAGGTTGCATGGATAAGCACAAGCCAGCACTACCTGATTATGAAAACCCGGGAGTTTTGCGACTGGCTCTGGCTATTTTAAGTATGGTTCCACATCGCTCCAGGATAACCTCGCGTCAGGTTCTGCAGCAATTGCAGGAAATTCATGGCATCGTTGTGAGCGAAAGGACGGTGCAGCGAATTTTGCGCAGGCTGGTTGATGAGTGTGGTATCGAATGCGATGTGCGTGACAAACCCTATGGTTACCGTTGGTCACCCGGGAGTCACCCTTGGGTAGCTGGCATGCTGGGTGATATGGAAACCATGTTGATAGCACTGGCTAGACAAAATATTCAATTTTTGTCTTCTGCAGCCTTGGACTCCACGCATGCAGGTAGCAGTGCCATTAAACAATGGCAAGATAGAATCAGGGTGGAGCCCGCAGGCCTACCCTTCCATGCCCCCAAACTGGATTCTGAAATTTTAGCCGTGATCAGCGAAGCTATCTTTAGGGACTTAGAGTTGGGTATCAGCTACATCGATTTACATGAAGAGTTGCATGAATATAGGGTCGCTCCCCTAGGTCTGATTCAAAAGGGACATGGACTTTATCTTGTTTTTAACCGTATGGGCCAATCTGAAGTTGAACACGTCAGTTTGTTTCGCATCCATCAGGCCCATATGGGGCATGACCGTGTTGAACGGCCTGCGGGGTTTAAATTAAGTGATTATGACGGCCGTGGAGATTTCCACCGACAGGGTCAGCGTATCAATCTTAGTTTTCATATCAAGACTGAGGTGGGTGCCCATCTATTGGATCTTCCCCTACACCCGGAGCAAAAGGTCACGATACATGAAGACAGCCTGGAAATTCAGGCTACTCTCGAGGAGTCTCATACCTTGCACCGCTGGCTGCGCGGCATGGGTGATGACATATGGAACCTCAAATTGCTCGTCCAGGAGGAAGCGGATGTGTCTTGACCCCGGCAGTTACGGTGTACGTGCTGCCTTGTTTGAGCTTTTCATGATTACCAAAAACTTCATGTAACGTGCGTGCCATGAATTCTCTTAGACCATTGATGGTGACCAGGGTCATACGACCGCCAGGTTTGAGGCGGGCATGGGCATCGACAAGGAACAAGTAATGCTGTTCCTTGCTGGCCTTGGCGGGAAGATTACAGACCACATGGTCAAAGAGTCTTGTCGGATCGATGTTTTGCAGTCCATTACTTAACTGAGCTTCGGCATTGCTCAAATGATTGCGTGTGATATTGCGGCGAGCGTAATCCACGGCAACAAAATCCTTGTCAACCATAAGTGTTTGACCTTCAGGGGCACGCTTAGCCAGGGTTAGGCCCAGAACACCGTAACCACAACCAAGATCAAGAACATCATCCGTACGTTCAATATCAAGGTAACGGAGCAGCAAGCGAGAACCTTCATCGATGGCTTCAGGGGAAAATAATCCCCAAGTACTGACCAGACTTAAAGACGAGCCATCGATATCAGCTTCGATGATAATATCCTGGCGCCAGCGCGCCAAGGTTGCAGAATCAGGGGCACCGGCATATTTTTTCACAAGTCATAATCCATGATCAATGGAGCGTGGTCAGAGAACCGCTGCTCCTTGTATATGTTAGCTGCCTTAATGCGTAAACGCAGGTTGGCAGAAGTTATCTGGTAGTCGATACGCCAACCTGCGTTGTTGGCATAAGCCTGTCCACGATTGGACCACCACGTATACTGCTCAGGACGGTCATCGACTTGCCTGAAGGCATCAATCATACCCACCTCATCGAAGAGTTGAGTTAGCCAAGCGCGTTCATGGGGCAAAAACCCGGAATTTTTTTGGTTGCCACGCCAATTTTTAAGATCTATGGACTGGTGGGCAATATTCCAGTCACCGCAAATGATAAGCTGTTGACCGGCTAGGACACGCTTTTGTAGCTCGGGCATCAATAAGTTAAGAAAAGAGTCTTTGCGTGCTTGCGCCTCAGGCCCTGAGCTACCTGAGGGCAGATAAAGCGACACCACAATCAGCTCACCAAAATGGGCTTCCAGCCAACGCCCTTCGCCATCACAAAGGGGAAAGCCCAAGCCCCGACGGATTTGATCAGGTTGGATACGACTGTAGATGCCCGTGCCGCTGTAACCTGGGCGCTCGGCATCAAAAAAATGGCTGTACCAATTAGAAGGGCGATGATCATCACCTAACTGATGTTCTTGTGCCTTGGTTTCCTGAACACAAACGATGTCAGCACCACTATGCTGCATCCAGTGGATAAATCCCTTGCTGGTTGCCGAGCGCAGTCCATTGAGATTGGCAGAAACGATACGCATGAACATGGCCCAACATGGTGTAATACGTTTATGATAGCGGAATTGACGGTTATTCTGACAGCGACTCATCACTTATGAAAACTTATCAGCATGAATTCATAACATTTGCTCTGGAAACAGGGGTTTTAAAATTTGGAACGTTTACCCTGAAATCGGGAAGAAGCAGCCCTTACTTTTTTAACGCTGGTTTATTTAACCGGGGGAAGTCCTTGGCTAAGCTGGGATATTTTTATGCGGCTGCTTTGCAGGACTTAAACTTGGAGGCAGACCTTCTTTTTGGACCAGCGTATAAAGGAATTCCAATTGTTGCAGCCACCGCTGTGCAACTTGCTGAGCATTTTGATCGGGATATGCCCTGGTGTTTCAACCGCAAGGAGGCCAAGGATCATGGTGAGGGGGGGAACATCGTCGGAGCCCCTCTGCAGGGTCGAGCACTGATCATCGATGATGTGATTACGGCTGGGACAGCCATACGTGAAGTCATGGCGTTAATTCGTGCCGCCGGGGCTCAGGCTGCCGGGGTGTTGGTGGCTCTGGATCGACAGGAACGCGGGCAAGGTCAACTTTCAGCGTTACAGGAAGTGGAAAGAGACCTGCATGTACCGGTACGATCCATCGTAAAACTTGAACAGGTGATCGCCTATCTACGACAGGATACTGCATGGGATGCCTATCTCCCTGCGGTTGAACGTTATCGCGCCGAATACGGTACGGAATAGTTTGATGAAAATTGGTATGTTGATGGATGCTTGGGAAGGCATCAAGCCCTATAAGGACACCAGTCTGGCTATTCTCGAGGCCGCTGCACATCGTGGCCATGAGTTGTTTTATTTTCAGGGCACGGATTTGTCGGTTCGTGATGGTATTGCTACTGCGCGTGTACAACAGCTGTATGTTGATGCCAGCGATACGAGCGGTTTCTTGCGTGGTGAATCCGGGTTTATGGCCTTGGCAGAACTGGATGCCGTGTTGATGCGTAAGGATCCACCCTTTGACCTTAACTATATTTACATGACCTATGCACTGGAATTAGCCGAACGCCAAGGCGTACAAGTCGTGAATCGCCCTGCTTCACTTCGTGATTGTAATGAGAAATTTTTTATTAGCCAATTTCCACAATGTTGTGCACCGACAATGATTACGGCAGATACATACCTGCTTAAAGATTTTCATGCGGAGCACGGCGATATTATCCTTAAACCTCTGGACGGCATGGGGGGTCAGGGTATTTTTCGTGTCGGTAAAGATGCTTTGAATCTGGCCAGTATTCTTGAAATGCTTTCGGCCTTGGGGCAAACACCGATCATGGCTCAACGCTATATCCCAGCTATCATTGAGGGAGACAAACGCATACTGATGATAGACGGAGAGGCAGTTTCACATGCCTTGGCACGGATCCCCAAGGCTGATCCTACCCGAGGCAACCTGGCTGCTGGAGGGATAGGACGGGTTCAACCCTTGAGCGAACGCGATCAATGGATTTGTGCCGAGGTGGGACCTGAGTTAAAAAAACGCGGACTAAGATTTGTGGGAATAGATGTGATAGGCGATTATCTGACAGAGATCAATGTGACCAGTCCAACCTGTGTGCGTGAAATTGAGGCGGTTGTGCCGCTGGGAATCGCTGAACGGGTGGTAGTGTCCATGGAAGTGGTACATGCCAGCTCCAGGACGTGATGAAGTTCCCGCTTTGACAGCAGGCGTCTCTCCGGGTGATCGTTTGGGATTTACCCTTTTTCTAGCGACACTGATCCATGCGCTCCTGATTTTTGGTCTTGGATTTTCCTCTCCCCTACCTCATCCAGCTCATGTGATGGAAGTTACGCTGGCGCTACATCGCAGTGACCATTCCAATCCAGATGCCGATTATCTTGCCCAGGCCAACCAGCAAGGTAGCGGCGAGCTTGATCATGCACAAGTCCAGGAGAGTCCGGAACAGTCAGCATTCCATGAGGCTCGAATTCAGGAGACGGCGCAGCAAGATGAGCAGCAAAATACCCGGCAGCAGATCGATCATCGCGTGACCACAAGGGGTCATAGCCGTAGGGTGCCAAAGGATACACAGCAGAAGCAGCAAGATGCCCATATAGGCCTGCAGTCCATGAACTCAGATGCGCAAAGCCAGGAAATAGCCACGCTTGAGGCCAGGCTGGCAGCTAAGCGTCAGGCTTATGCAAAACGGCCTAGGGTAAGGTCTGTGTCCTCAGTGTCTACACGGTATGATCGAGATGCCGCCTATGTGGATGCGTTTCGTCGTAAAATCGAGATGGTGGGTAATGAGAACTATCCTCCTGAAGCACGCGAAAGACATCTTCATGGGAGTGTTCGGCTTTTGGTAGCCATTGATGCAGGGGGGCATGTTAAACGTATTGATGTGTTGAAGCGTTCAGGCTCGGGCATTCTCGATGCTGCAGCGCAACGCAGCGTCTGGCTGGCGCAGCCGTTTCAGGTGTTTCCTGAAGCTATAAGGCGAGATACTGACATCCTGCAAATCATTCGTACCTGGAAGTATGACGATCAGCTGCAATCGACGGGAGAATGATTCCTGCTTGTGATTTGACCGATGGATCTCCATAGTGAATATAGTGATCTTGAAGTGGAGCTGATATGACGTTGCCTACGGCTAATTTTTCTCACCAGTTTCTCTTAGCTATGCCTGGCATGCTGGATCCCCGTTTTGTGGAAACCATTACCTATGTTCTCCATCATGACGATGAAGGTGCCGTGGGTTTGGTCATTAATCGGCCTACGGAGTTAACCATTCAGGAGTTATTGACTGAGGTAGCACTGCCTGCACAGGCTCCCCTGCGCTGGCCTGAGGCACGCGTTCTCAGCGGCGGTCCGGTAGCCCAGCATGTGGGGTTCGTTTTGCATCATCAGGGGGGAACCTGGATGTCGACACGGGTTTTACCTGATGAACTCTATTTGACCAGCTCACGGGACATTTTGCAGGCCTTGGCGGAGGGGCGCGGACCCGATGATTATTTGGTGGCACTGGGGTATGCAGGCTGGGGGCCGGGGCAGCTGGAACAGGAAATTGTGCAAAATGCATGGCTTTCCTGTCCTGTTGATCAACAAATTCTTTTTCATTTACCGATGGAGCAGCGCTGGCAGGCTGCAGCTCGCTCACTTGGGGTGGATATGCGCTTGTTGGATGTAGGTGTAGGGCATGCCTAAAGTTCTCAGCTACCTGGGGCTGGATTATGGCACTCGTCGTATTGGAGTAGCGCAGGGGCAATCCTTGCTGCGCACGGCAACACCACTGGCTACCCTATCAGCGCGTGATGGTATACCCGATTGGAAGGCTCTTGATGCTTTGATCGCCACATGGCAACCGTCTGCTTTAGTGGTGGGCGTTCCCTTGCACCTCGATGGCCAAGCCTCTGAGATGACAACGCGTGCACAAAAATTCGTACGACGCCTGCAGGCGCGTTACCATGTCCCAGTACATACGGTGGATGAACGCTTAACCTCTGAAGAAGCGCAATGGCAACGTGATGAACGCGGATGCAGCCGCGCTGGACTTGATGCTGAGGCGGCTGCGATTCTACTGGAGAGTTACCTGCGCGAGCTGGCGTAATCAGAAAGCGAGGCTGGCTCCTACCGTGATACTGCCGATATTGTTGACACCGCTAACGGCACCGCCCGCTAGAGGGCGTGAGCTGGTGGTGGGCATACCGACATACTCGTACATCACATCAAACTGGGCAAAACTGCCGCCAAGACCGACACCCAATGCCCAATAAGGTTGAGCAGCGTCTTGCGTCTGATTAAAGTTACTGACCCCTGGGATATTGGTTAAATACTGGGTTTTATCGGATACCAAAGCTACACCTGCCCTGCCAAGCAGGGAGACTCCGCTATGGGCCAAAGGCATCTCAGCGCTAAGGTTGAGCCTGGCATAGTTGACCGAGTTCTTGAGATTTTCTTGATTGCCGTTACTCCAGTTGGTTGTACGCTGCCCGCCGCCTAAAACCCTGAACCCTGTTTCCAAGCCGTAGTTGATAGGACCCAGAGGGGAATCAAGCTGGTTGAGTACATAGCCTAAGGAAGCACCTAAGGCGAGATTATGCTGGCTGTTGCTGGTTACTGGGTTGGAGCCAGCTCCGCTGGCGGTTGCACGCTGAGCTTCGGAGGCCCAAGAGGAATCACTGATAAAATCCTGAACCTGACCCAGATCAATGCCCACCGTAAAAGCACCAGGCAGAGCCGCATGCACTGAGGTGATAGCAAGAAGGGTCAGCCAGGGTACAAGTTGCCAGGATGCATAGCGCATGAGTAAATTCTCTTCGGTCAGTAGAACATGGCTCATGCTGCCTAACTAAATGTGTGCTGTCCAGTACGATGACATCGCCCGCATGCCATGCATGCGGTAGAATTCATTAAAAAGGGGGGCAACATGCATATTTCGCACGCGCATCAAGCTAGTCGGTTACAACTCAATGCCCAAGGCCGTTTGCGTCATTTTCTTACCACCGAGGGATTGTCTCGGGAACTGCTGACAGAGATTCTTGATCGCGCTGAATCGTTTTTGTTAACGGATGGGCGTGTACGCCATGAGCCCTTGTTGACGGGTTGTACGGTGATGAATCTATTTTTTGAGGCCAGTACACGGACACGTACAACTTTTGAAGTAGCCGCCAAACGCTTGTCAGCTGATGTGCTCAATATCGATATATCGACATCATCAACCAGCAAGGGTGAGACGCTGCGCGATATGCTGTGGAATCTTGAGGCGATGACTGCGGATATTTTCGTGGTACGGCATAATCGCTCGGGGGCTGCCCACTTTATCGCAGAACAGGTGACCCCTGCGGTAGCTGTTATCAATGCAGGTGATGGGCAGCATGCTCACCCTACCCAGGCCATGCTGGATATGCTGACGATGCGTCGCCATGCAGGTTCTTTACAGAACCTGACGGTTGCCATCGTTGGAGATATAAAACATTCGCGGGTTGCCCGTGCCGAGATCCATGCCTTACAGACCTTGGGGGCGAGCGCCATTCATCTTATTGGTCCACGTACGCTGATGCCTACCGGTGTGGATCAGATGGGTGTGCGCATTTTTGATCGCATGGAAGAAGGCTTACGGGACGTCGACGTTATTGTGTGCTTGCGTATCCAGAATGAGCGTATGGAGTCGGCGCTGCTGCCTTCAGCCGAGGAGTTCTTTTCTCTGTATGGCCTTACGCCTGAACGTTTGCGACTTGCCCGTCCAGGGGCACTGGTCATGCATCCGGGCCCGATCAACCGCGGTGTGGAAATTGCCAGCAGCGTAGCCGATGGACCACAGTCCGTGATACTGCAACAGGTCAATTATGGCATCGCTGTACGTATGGCGGTGCTGTCCATGGCCATTCAGGGACAACGGGAGCAAAAACAGTGACGATGGATATTTGGTTGTGTGGAGCAAGTCTGGAAACAGGTGATGGCGTTACCCAAAGTATGGATATAGGGATTAAGCATGGCAAAATTGCAGCGCTTGGTTCCATGCCTGGGGGCGCTCATCATCTGGATTGTACCCACTTGACCTTGGCGCCAGCTTTTACCGACCTGTCAGCCAGGCTGCGAGAACCTGGTGACAGAGAGCATGGCAGTATAGTTACTGAGACGGCAGCCGCCTTGGCAGGGGGATTTGCCCAGCTGGTGTTGCCGCCGGATACACGGCCTGTCATGGATACACCTGCTATCGTTGCCTTGGTGCTGGAGCGAGCGGCGGCAGCTAGCAAGGTCAGAGTATTTCCCTTGGGAGCTTTGACCCGGGGCCTGGATGGCCAGTCGCTGGCTAATATGGCTGCCCTTAAGGCGGCTGGATGCATTGCTGTTAGCCAGGCTAGACGACCCATGGCATCAGCTGAAACATTGCTACGCTGCTTGGAATATGCCGCAGGCCAGGGTTTGAAGGTGTTCTTCTCGCCAGAAGATGCCTCCTTGGCGCAGGGCTGTGCACATGATGGGTTCA
The DNA here is from genome assembly GCA_013043915.1 of Pseudomonadales bacterium. Classification (GTDB taxonomy): domain Bacteria; phylum Pseudomonadota; class Gammaproteobacteria; order Pseudomonadales; family Moraxellaceae; genus JABEVH01. The sequence continues at coordinate 980 of JABEVH010000295.1, read as the reverse complement.
TGGCCTCTCGCCTGGGGCTTCCTGGTATTCCCAGCAGTGCGGAAACTGTAGCCATGGCAACTCAGCTATTGCTGGTCGCACAAACAGGCATCCAGGCCCATTTTGGACAACTGTCCACGGCAGGAAGTGTGATGCTGTTGCGTTGGGCTCGCAGTCAGGGCTTGCCTGTGACGGCAGATGTATCCATGCATCAATTGCATTTGACCGATGAATCTATTGATGGTTTTAATGCCATGGCGCATGTGCGCCCCCCCCTACGTTCCGAGTCTGACCGACAGGCGCTATTAGAAGGGGTTCGTGAGGGCACTATTGATGCCATATGCTCTGATCATCAGCCACTGGATGCCAGCGCAAAACTGGCTCCCTTCGCCGCTACCATGCCAGGGATGTCAACGCTGGAAACCATGTTGGGCCTGGGTTTGCGACTAGTTCGATCAGGTGAGCTGAGTCGAACACGACTGGTGGATGCATTGGCGCAGGCGCCACGCCGGGTACTTGGGCAGGCAACCTGTTCACTGTGTGTTGGGGATGTTGCTGACCTGGTGGCCTTTGACGAGCGTCTAAGCTGGCAGGTATTTCCTGAAATGTTACGCTCCCATGGACATAATACACCGTTCCTGGGACAAACCCTTCAGGGTAAGGTGGTCCAGGTTTGGGTGGAAGGACAGCCTCAGATCAAGGGAGGTCCCGGGCTTGCAGTCTAAAACCACGGGGATTAAATCCCAAAGCTGATTTGGCCTCATCGTGGGAAAATATCAGGTCCTGCATCATGCGATCTGCCATGGCAGGGTTATACAAACGGTAGGCGGGGAGCCATCGCAACATAAGGATGGCAAAACGCAGAAGGTAGGTAGGGACAGGAATGACCCAACCGGTGATGCCGGCATCTTTTATAATGCGCTGAACCATAGCCTGGTAAGTTAACGTTTCCCCCCCCGAGAGGTTGAAAGATTGATGACCAGCCGTGGTTCGTTCAGCCG
>JABEVH010000294.1 GCA_013043915.1 Pseudomonadales bacterium | reverse complement strand
GGAGTCCTGCAGTAACATCAGCGCCTGCAGGAATGCCTCTGGACGAGGTGGACAGCCAGGGATGTACACATCCACAGGCAAAAATTTATCCACCCCCTGTACTACGGAATAAATATCGTACATACCGCCTGAATTTGCACAAGCACCCATGCAGATAACCCACTTGGGCTCAAGCATCTGCTCGTAGAGACGCTGTACAACAGGAGCCATTTTAATAAAACAGGTTCCTGCCACCACCATCAGATCAGCCTGGCGGGGTGTTGCACGAATCACCTCAGAACCGAAACGGGCAAGATCATGAGGCGCTGTAAATGCTGTAGCCATTTCCACATAACAACACGAGAGGCCAAAGTTAAAAGGCCACAGTGAATTGGCTCGCCCCCAGTTGACTACGCCATGCACCATGTCTTCCAGCTTACCCATCATGATGTTGCGATGAACCTGGTCTCCCATGGGATCCCCAGGTTGCTGATCCTGCATAGGGTAGCGATGATCAGGGGTGTTTTCGTTAACGCGTGTCAGGGTGTATTTCATGAATACGTTCTCATTGTTCCTGGCTAACGACATGGGGCAGTACATGGCGACTACGCTGGGCAGGTGCCCAGTCCAAAGCACCTATGCGCCATAGATAGTACAGACCTGCCAGCAAGATGATGATGAAAGTGGTTGCTTCAATAAAGCCCAGCCAACCACTTTGCTTTAACGAAACCGCCCAAGCGTAAAGAAAGAGAGCTTCAACATCAAAAATAACGAACATCATGGCCACCAAATAGAACTTGGCAGAAAACCGCATTTGGGCCGTACCCTGACCAACAACCCCCGACTCAAAGGGTTCTTCTTTAGCCCTGCCTCGTGCACGCCCGCCGAGCAAAGGAGGCAGCACCAGCATGATAACGCATATAGCTAGGACACCTAGGACGTAAACACTGAAGGACCAATTCTCGGCTATCGAACCGGCTGGTGACATGGATTAGCTCCCCACAAACGGATTAGCATGAACCCTAGCCCAAAAAATGTAGGCTGAAACGTTTGGAACGCAGGAATGATAAGATAGGTCAGGATGCGTGTAAAATCATTTATGGCTCTGTAGACTACAAACCCGTTAGTTTTCATCAAAAATTAGGATCTAAATCAATTATGTGGCCTGAACGTCTTGCTAGCGGCGTCACAGAGATAAATCGGCAACAGGCTGCCCAGCGCAGTACGCTCGTCAGCGTAGGGGTCAATACCCTGCTTGCATTCATTCAGATTCTGGTGGGCTGGCTTTCTCACTCTCAGGCTCTGGTTGCCGATGGACTACATTCTTTCGCTGACCTTCTTGCTGACGGCGTGGTTTTGCTCGCCAATCATCATAGTCATCGCGATGCTGATGCTGATCATCAGTATGGCCACTATCGTTTTGAAAATGCCGCCTCTTTAGCGCTGGGATTGTTGTTGATTTTTGTGGGTGGTCACATGCTCTGGAGTGCCACTGACAGGCTTCAGCATGTATCGGGTCTGGTAAGCGTTGCGCCCATAGCCTTAGCGGTGGCCTTGATAGCGCTAGTCAGCAAAGAGATCCTATTTCGTTATTTGCTACATGTCGCAACGCAGGTAAGGTCTTCCCTGCTGATTGCTAACGCTTGGCATGCTCGCTCGGATTCCTTGTCTTCCCTGGTCGTGAGTATTGGTGTAGCTGGTAACCTGCTCGGTTACAAGCTCTTTGATCCGATTGCTGCCTTGCTGGTTGGCCTCATGGTGTTGCGGATGGGTGCTCACTTTGCCTGGGAAGCGCTTAACGACCTGATGGATCGAGCCGCTTCACAGGAGGAGGTTGATGCCATACACCAGACCATTATGGCTACCCCTGGGGTTCTCGGCCTGCATAACCTTCGCACTCGCAAGGTTGGCGACCTGCTGATGGTTGATGTTCACCTTGAAATCGATGGTGATTTGCGCGTCCGAGAGGGGCATGATATCGCTGAGCATGTCCAAGAACGCGTTCAGCGCCTGCACCGCGTCGTCGACGTGATGACTCACGTCGACCCCTCTCCCTGAGAGACTAACGTCCTACCAAAGACCGCGCGATGACTTCCTTCATGATTTCATTGGTACCACCGTAGATTCTTTGTACTCGTGCATCTACAAAGGCGCGCGCTACCGGATACTCCGTCATATAGCCGTAGCCACCATGCAATTGCAAACAAGCATCGGCGACCTTGCCCTGAAGATCCGTAGCTGCCAGCTTGATCATGGCTGCTGTTGGCACATCCAAAGCGCCACTCATGTACTGATCCACACAGCGATCCAGGAAGGCTCGTACGCAAGCAATATCCGTTGCACATTGAGCCAATGTAAAACGGGTATTTTGCAGCTGTGATATGGCCGCTCCAAACGCTTTGCGCTCGGTGGTATAGCGTATGGTTTCTTGCAAAACACCTTCGGCAGCGGCAACGGCGGTTACAGCTATAGCCAGGCGTTCACGTGGCAACTCCTGCATGAGATAGGCAAAACCTCGACCTTCTTCGCCCAATAAAGTATCCAAGGGCAGCTGTACATTATCAAAGAAAAGCTCTGAAGTATCCTGACTATGCAAGCCAAGTTTCTCAAGTTTACGGCCTCGACTAAATCCCGGCAGTTCCGGGTCCACCAGAAACAGAGAGACTCCTTTGGCTCCTGCTTTGGGATCTGTCTTCGCCGCGACAATAACCAGGCCTGCGTGCTGACCATTGGTAATAAACGTTTTGGAACCATTTAATAAATAATGATCACCCTGACGAATGGCCGTACTACGCATTCCCCTG
>JABEVH010000293.1 GCA_013043915.1 Pseudomonadales bacterium | reverse complement strand
GGTATATACCAGCCCAGCCCCGCCCAAATCCCACAACGCATGCTTTTGTTCTTCCCTGATTTTACGGCGATGTGCCCCGACCAAGATCGAAAGACGCTCCTGCGCTGACCGTGAAAATCCCGGCATATCCGAGTAACGCAGCAAGTACGCGCCATGTTTGTGGAAGCCGCTATGGGCAATACCCAAGCCAACTTCATGCAACTCTGCTGCCTGTAACAACAACTCCTGATCGAGATCAGGGCAGCCAGGCTGCATGACAACGTCTCTGGCCAACATCTGGGCAGTATCACGCACTCTGGCAGCTTGTTCGACATCGACATGGTATCTACCTTGCATAGACTGCACAGTTCTAACTCGAATATCTTCATGCCCCCATCGGCCGATCAGATCAAAAAGCACCCCTTCCCGTAGAGCTCCTTCACTGTACCCCATGTGATCAATGCCCAACTCCTGAAAAAACCCCAGAGCTATGCATAACCCCGATGCCAGCAGCGGCTTTCTGTCTTCTTTCAGTCCAGGTAAATCTATATCCATGGCATGTGGATAGGATTTAACACTGTTGCGTAGCGCCTGTAAGCCATCCATCGTGACGGAGCCCTCTGCAGCCAGCCCCATAGCCTCCAACACAGCCAATAACGCCTTGATGGTGCCTGAAGAACCTAAAGCGGCATCCCAACCCATCTGGCGATATTCCTGCGCAATCAGCATAACTTCCTGGCGTGCGGCCAATATGGCTGCCTCCAACGCATCTTCGCTCATGAAACCATCAGCAAAAAAACGCCTCTGGTAGCTGACACACCCCATATGCAGGGACTCCATGAGCAGAGGCTCGAAATGCTCACCCACAATAAATTCGGTAGACCCCCCCCCTATATCCACAACCAACTGACGACCCTGATCCACTTGGGTATGAGAGACGCCCAGATAGATGAGTCTGGCCTCTTCGCGCCCTGAAATAACTTCGATGGGACACCCCAAAAGCCGTTCCGCTCGCTTCAGAAAGGCACTGGCATTACGTGCAATACGCAGGGCGTTGGTACCCACCACACGTAATCCTTCCGGATTAACCCCGCGCAAATGCTGAGCAAACCGGCCCAAACAAGACAGAGCCCGCTCCTGTACAAGATCGTTCAACCTGCCCCGCTCATCGAACCCGGCAGCGAGTTGCACCTTCTCTGAAAGACTATCAATCAGTTGCAGTCCGCCATGATCACGACGAGCAACCACCATATGAAAACTGTTGGACCCCAAATCAATAGCAGCCAACAATCCAGAGTTCTCAATATCAAGCAACGTGAAACCCTCGCCTAGAATAATACGCAGGATTTATTTCCGAGCAGCGCCGTCGCCGCACACTAGCGTGAAAAAAATGTTAACATGCTTGCACATTCTTTTTCTCCCTCATAGGAGCAGCTCATGAGCAATGACCTGATCGTGCATACTTCAGACAGCGACTTCGACAGCGATGTACTCAAGTCCGATACCCCCGTGCTGGTGGACTATTGGGCCCCCTGGTGTGGTCCCTGCAAGATGGTAGCACCCATTCTTGATGAAATTGCAGACGAATATCAGGGCCGCCTCAAAGTAGTTAAAGTTAATGTCGATGACAACCCGGGTACGGCTCAGAAATTTGGCGTACGCGGCATACCTACCTTGACACTGTTTAAAGGGGGCGCTGTAGAAGCCACCAAAGTTGGCGCCTTATCCAAATCGCAACTAACCGCCTTTGTAGATTCTCATCTGTAAAAACCTTGGGTGGCATCTTTTATTGGGTGCTGCCCCATCTTTACCTTGGAATGATTTGACAGAATCGTTTTTATAAAATATAAACTATCCATCGCGTCAGGCTTGTTCTTGTGAGCTTCAGCGTTCACTCGGAACTTCCAAGATCCGCGATTCTGTAAATTTCATATCTAATACATCCAATTGAAATTGAAAGTGAACATTAACCTGCCTGTCTTATTCGACGGCTTGATCCATTCCCATAACTCACCTGCAAGTTTTCTTCGCCTATGAACCTGACCGAACTTAAGAAAAAACCGATTGCCGAACTTGTTCAGATAGCTGAACAGATGGGCCTTGAAAACATGGCCCGCAATCGCAAACAGGATGTGATTTTTGCCATTCTGAAAACCCATGCACGTAACGGCGAAGAAATCTTCGGTGATGGTGTGCTGGAAATACTGCCAGACGGCTTCGGCTTCCTACGCTCTCAGGAAGGATCGTATCTGGCTGGCCCTGATGACATTTATGTTTCACCGAGTCAAATTCGTCGCTTTAACTTGCGTACGGGTGACACCATCACGGGTACCATACGACCACCGAAAGAATCAGAACGTTATTTTGCGCTGCTGAAAGTCAACCAGATTAACTTTGACTCCCCAGAAAATGCGCGCAACAAAATTCTGTTTGAAAACCTGACTCCCCTCTTTCCGACTGAACGCTTCATGATGGAGTTGGGCAACGGGTCTACCGAAGATTTGACGGCACGCGTGATCGATCTGATTTCACCCGTCGGCAAAGGACAACGGTCTCTGGTGGTCGCCCCTCCCAAGGCAGGCAAAACCATGCTACTGCAGAATGTGGCTCATTCCATCACACGCAATAATCCAGAGTGTTTTTTGATTGTTTTGCTGATTGATGAACGCCCTGAGGAAGTGACTGAAATGCAGCGCACCGTGCGCGGCGAAGTAGTAGCTTCAACATTTGATGAGCCCCCAGCACGCCATGTACAAGTCGCGGAAATGGTGATTGAAAAAGCTAAGCGTTTGGTTGAGCACAAGAAAGATGTCGTTATTTTGCTGGACTCCATTACCCGCCTGGCTCGTGCTTACAATACCGTTATCCCGAGTTCAGGCAAAGTGCTCACCGGGGGCGTAGATGCCCACGCACTCGAGCGTCCCAAGCGTTTCTTCGGCGCAGCCCGCAATATCGAAGAAGGCGGTTCACTAACCATTATCGCCACCGCGCTTATTGAAACCGGCTCAAAGATGGATGAAGTGATCTTTGAAG
>JABEVH010000292.1 GCA_013043915.1 Pseudomonadales bacterium | reverse complement strand
GGGTCTGTTTATAGGTATGGAGTTTGATCCTGCCTACGCATCAGCGCGGGAGTTCTGTCACTACCTTCTGGAAGCCGGCGCTCTGTCCAAAGATACCCATAGTACGGTGGCGCGTATCTGTCCGCCACTCGTCATCGATGACAGCGGCGTGCAAGAAGCTATCGACTGCATTGCAAAAGCTATGCATCGTTTGCCAAAGCAACCGGTTCATCCACGAGCGGAATGCGAATAACCAAGCGCTGGTACAGACCAGCAAAATAGGTAGTTTTTTCGATATGCACCGAGGGCCATTGTGAGGGTATCCACGTGGCGAGATCCTGTTGCCAGAGATCATAGGCAAAGGGTTCTAGCAAGGCAAATACCAGACAAATTAGTCCATACAAGGGGTGCCAACGCGGCGGACGATGGTAATCGATGATGACCAAACTTCCGCCAGGTTTCAGAACACGCAAGCCTTCAGCTATCGTCTGATTGCGTACCTCTCGAGGTTGTTCATGTAGCAGAAAGAACATCAGGTTACGTGTAAATTGAGCTGAAGACCACGGCAGGTGTGAACTATCACAACATTCCAGTTGGAGGTGATCCGAGCTAATCTTGTCAGCCAGTTTTGACAGTTGATCAGGCACAACATCCACGACGGTGAGAGATTCATGGCGACGTAAATGACGCAGAAGGTTAGCAGTCAGATTGCCATAGACACAAGCAGTCTGAAGCAGGTCCCCGGGGATACTTTGGTCAAGCGCCGTAATAGCTGCTTGTTTAAGATGATTATATTGGCCAAAAAGAATACCCTGTACCAGACTGGTGTGATCCCAAAAACGAATAGCGGAAGGCGCCACATAGGCCCAACGATAATAACGTTGTAGATAATCAGGAATCTGCGATGTTTGTTCGGAAGATCGAAGTGGCAAGCTGGGTAAGTCCATAACGCATGCTCCATCCGAGGCTGCAGTTTCATCCTAGGCTTTTGCGAAACTTATCGATTGATCTAGGGCAATGAAGCGTGAAGCGTGAACCGTGCTCCTGGGTTTGGGCAAGACTAGCAAGCAGCTCTGCCTTAAGCGATGATACACAACTGATCCTTGTTGAACATAGCAGGTATTTCATGTCATCCCCGCTGCATCCCGGGATTAGTGTGTCGATAGTTAGTCATGGTCAAATGACCATGGTCGCTAACCTGCTTAAGGATCTTGATCGCTGGTGCAGTTCAAGCATTGTTGAAGTGATTTTGACCTTGAACATAGTGGAACCGCATGTATTCAATAGCGAAGGATTCAATTTTGTTGTGCGAGTTATCCAGAATAAGATCCCAAAGGGATTCGCTGCCAATCATAATTATGCAGCCAGCCGTGCTCAAGGCGATATGTTGTGTATTATGAATCCTGATCTTCGTATCCAAGAGGATGTGTTTACACCGCTAACGGAGGTCATAAACCTCTACCCACAGGTTGGGCTAGTCGCACCACGGGTCATCGATGATCAGGGTAAGGTTGAAGATAGCGCTCGCTACTTTCCTCATCCCCTGGAAGTTCTGGGCAAAGCTATGGGAGGAGGGTCAAGACGGTTTGAAAGCAGTTGTGAGGCAGTGATCTTCCCTGAATGGGTAGCGGGTATGTTACTGCTGATACGGTTGCCTTTATTTCAAAAAATGAACGGCCTTGATGAGCGTTACTATCTCTATTACGAAGATGTCGATTTTTGTGCCCGACTGGCCCTCGCCGGATATCAGGTGGCCTATGTGAACGCTACCCAAGTCATGCACGATGCACAGCGTACCAGTCACAGAAATCTGAGATATATGCGCTGGCATTTATCGAGCATGATCAGGTTTTTTCTATCCAAGGTGTACCGCCGCGTACGCAAACAGCGCCTCATTTAAGGCCGACTTTCTTCATCAACGTAGGGGAGGCTCGCCTTGAGCGCGTTCAGCGGCCAGACGCATACGCCAGGTCATAAGTCGCAAACCTTCAGCCACGGCCAGCATGGCCGCCGTACAGGTTACCATCATGCTGGAACCCATGCCTGAGCAGGAAAGATCTTGCTGTTCACATTGCTGTGGCCGCTGTATCGGTTCCTGTGAATAGACGGTTGCGATATTAAACTTCTCTCCTGGACGTAGAGGGAATTTGTGGTGACGCCTGAGTTCACGCCTCAGCTTGGCTAACAAGGGGTCTCGTTCAGTGCGTGCCAGATCTTCAACTCGCCATTGTGAAGGGTCGCGTTTACCTCCTGTAGAACCGGCCACCACCAGCGGTATACGCCGTCGACGACACCATAGGACCAACAGTTTTTTAGCTGCGAAATCATCACTGCAATCGAGAATCAGATGGGGAAGTGGTGTCAGTAAGGTTTCTATGTTCTGGTCATCAAGGTAGCAGTCATGGATTTGAACCCTCATGTCTGGTTGAATATCCAGACAGCGTTCGGCTAACACCTGAACCTTGTCGCGGCCTAGGGTGGAATGCAGGGCAGGTAATTGCCGATTGATGTTGGATTCCACCAGCACGTCCATGTCGACCAAGCGTACATGGCCTATGCCAGAACGTGCCAAGGCTTCTACGGCCCAGCTGCCGACACCGCCTAGTCCCACCACGACTACTTGAGCGGCTTGAAATAGCGCCAGGTCTTCATCGCCGTAGAGGCGGGATGTTCCTTTCAGCGCTCTGGACTCCGTGATCAATCAGATCACCCCCTGAACTTTCAGTTGTTCGATATCTAAGGAGCTTAAGCCTAGTTCACTAAGAATTGCATGATTATGTTCCCCAAGCGCCGGACCAAGCCAGTGTTGTGCGCCCGGGGTCGCACTCAACTTGGGGACGATGCCAGGAACCATTACCGGGTGTCCATCAGGGAGTGAACTCTTGATCAGCATGTCACGAAACAAAAACTGTGGGTCATGGAACATGTCAGCTACGGAATAGATACGACTGGCGGGTATATCAGCAGCCTGAAGGCTGTGCAGCAAGGGCTCAATGTCCTGTTGTGCCACCCAAGCATCCATGGCGTTGTAAATGTCATTTCTATGCCGATCACGTCCAGCGTTATCAGCCAGTTCAGTATGGTTCAACCAGTCATCACGCTGCATCAGTCGGCAGAGGCGAGAAAAAATAGCGTCACCGTTGGCAGCGATTTGAATGGCATGACCATCCCGGCTGGTGTGCGTCGATGAAGGGGTAATGCCGGGCATGATATTGCCACTGCGTTCGCGAATGAAGCCAAAGACGTCAAACTCAGGAACCAGACTTTCCATCATGGAAAATACAGCTTCGTACAAGGCAACATCGACCACCTGGCCTGCTCCCCCTTGAACCTCACGATGACGCAGAGCCATCATGGTGCCCATGACCCCAAACAAGGCAGCGATGGAATCACCGATGGATATGCCTGTTCGTACGGGGGGGCGGTCTTCAAAACCGGTCACATAACGTAGTCCTCCCATGGACTCCCCTATGGCCCCAAAGCCCGGCTGTTCAGCCATGGGACCCGTTTGTCCAAATCCAGATAATCTGACGATGATAAGGCCCGGGTTAACGCTCATCAGCGTAGCAGCGTCCAGCCCAAGGCGCTCCAGCACACCTGGGCGAAAATTTTCGATGAGGATGTCAGCCTGGGAGAGCAGTCTTTTCAGAATCCCTAGCCCTGCTTCCGTTTTGAGATTTAAGGTCAGGGAGCGTTTATTGCGGCTTTGTACATACCACCACAGCGAGGTTCCCTCGTAGAGCTTGCGCCAACGACGTAGAGGGTCTCCACCATCAGGTGATTCAACTTTGATGACATCTGCCCCGAACTCTGCGAGAAGACGAGCAGCAAAAGGGCCAGCGATTAGCGATCCTAGCTCAACAACCTTGATCCCATGCAGCGGCATAGGCTGATCCCACACGAGTACAGAAGGGATATTTTAGCATGATGGATGGATAGCACTTGCAATTTTAAGTCAGCGGCACTATACCCTATGGGGTATATACGGGAGAAAAATTATGGCACGCATCGTTGTCGTCGGAGGTGGCGTAGGAGGG
>JABEVH010000022.1 GCA_013043915.1 Pseudomonadales bacterium | reverse complement strand
CGCTGGATGGGTCCCCATATACGCCTTTATACCGAAATGGTGACTACGGCAGCATTGCTACATGGCCGCCGTGATGCCTTGTTGCGTTATGACCCTTCAGAACATCCGCTGGCTTTACAACTAGGTGGTTCAGAGCCCGCTGATCTGGCCTTATGTGCCCGTATGGCAGAAGACCTGGGGTATGATGAAATCAACCTCAATGTTGGCTGCCCATCCGATCGCGTGCAACAAGGCCGCATTGGCGCCTGTCTCATGGCAGAACCTGAACGGGTAGCTGATTGCTTCTCTGCCATGCAGGCAGCCGTCACATGTGCCGTCAGTATCAAACACCGCTTAGGCATCAATGGATTGGACCGCATGGAGGACCTGTATCGCTTTATGGATACTCAATTCGCTGCGGGTTGCCGCCACTTTATCGTGCACGCGCGCATAGCTATCCTGGAAGGTTTAAGCCCGAAAGAAAACCGCGAGATTCCACCGCTGCGTTATGAGGATGCCCACTACTTAAAGCAACGCTACCCGGAGGCGATCATCGTTGTGAATGGCGGCATACGAAGCCTTGATGAGGTACAGATGCATCTAGAACATGTCGATGGGGTCATGATCGGACGCGAGGCTTACCATAATCCCTACCTGTTGGCACACATCGAAGCCTGTCTATGGGGCGTTCCACTACCTACGCGCACCGAGATACTGTCACGTTATCTACCCTTTATGGCAGATGAACTGGCTGCAGGCACCCCCCTTACCCAAATGACACGTCATATACTCGGCCTCTATCAGGGGGTGCCTGGAGCTCGCCGCTGGCGACAAATCCTGAGCGATGGCGCGCATCGTTCAGGAGCAGGCCTGGAACTTATTGAACAGGCACGCTGCGCTGTGGAGGACAGAGGGTCAGGCTCTGCGCTATCATAGGCCCCAACCTATGGCTAACCCTTGGAGAGAGCGGGTGAGCTGACCGGGCCAGAGGCCTGCCCACCCCACTTGTTATGAACCAACTTGAACAACTCAAACGTTTCAGTAGCGTCGTCATTGATACTGGCGACATGGATATGGTTCGTAATTTCACACCTGTCGATGCCACCACCAATCCCTCACTGATCTACAAAGCAGCTCAATTACCACGCTATCAGGATCTGATCAAGGCGATTCTGCACGACCTGCGTCATCGCTCTGCCTCGCTTTGGGTCGGTGAAGCTGTCGACCGGATTGCCGTCGCCCTGGGCAAAGAAATGCTGTCATGCATCCCTGGCAGGGTGTCGACCGAAGTGGATGCCCGACTTTCATTCGACACAGCAGCCACGGTACAAAAAGCACGGCAACTGATCGCCTACTACCGGCAACAGGGTATCGACCGCGAACGCATACTGATCAAAATCGCCGGTACCTGGGAAGGCATACAGGCAGCCTCCGTACTTGAGCGTGAAGCGATCAACACGAATATCACGCTGATATTTTCTCTGCAGCAAGCCGAAGCTGCCGCACAAGCAGGTGCTACGCTGATCTCACCCTTTGTAGGCCGCATTCTTGACTGGTACCGTCAACGCAATCCGCAAGCCGTGTATACCGGTGACCAGGACCCCGGGGTGCAGTCTGTACGCGCCATTTATCAACGCTTTAAAGCGTGCGGCTATGCAACTGTCGTTATGGCTGCCAGTTTTCGTGATATCGATGAGATACGTAACCTGGCAGGCTGCGACAAGCTAACCCTGGCCCCTAAATTTTTGGAAGCCTTGCTCGAGTCCAACGAGCCCCTGCAACGTCATCTGCAACCGGTTCAGTCCGCTTCTTCAGCGATCATCCCCACGCGTGAACAGGATTTCCGCTGGACACTGAATGAAAATGCCATGGCTACCGAGAAACTTGCTGAAGGCATACGCCTTTTCACCGAAGACTTGCGGGCCCTGGAACAACAGCTACAACAGCTCAAGGCAAATGCTTAAGAACAGGGCGGCAAACCCAAACGATGCTGTTCAATCTCCAGCGCTTCCACCAGGTTGGAGAATATCTGCTGATTATGAACATTAAGACTCATGAGGGTGCGATGAGCATCGATGACCTGGTGAGTCACTTCGGCTTCTGACGGCGTTACCATCGGCAGTTCTACCAAAGCGCCAGCTTCCGAGCCTGGTGCTTTTTCCAGGATTACAAAGACCTGATCAAAACCCATACTCTTAAGTACACGCGTAATATCAGGTTGAGTCGATAAAATAACGGGGCGGTGTTTAGAGTGTTCGCGCAGGAATACCGAAATTTTAGCCAAAAGCCCCAAGGTCGTACTGTCAACAATAACCGCCTCGGTCAGATCAATAAACACACCTGAAAGTTTCTGATCGAGAAACATTCGTTCTAAAAAACCATCCAAGGACGTACACAAAGGTACCCTGACCTCACCCTCAAGCTTAAGGATGTAGGTTCCTTGGTGCATCGCATAGAGAATTCGGCCCGACTGCATGTTTTATTCGCTTCGCTCCACCACCAGAATGGCAATGTCATCTGGAACCTCAACATTACCTGAAATTGAAAGTTCTTGCGATAGGTCTTCGACAGAACGTCGACCCTGCTTAACCAAATTCAGTAAACGCGCCTCCTTATCAGGCAAATGCCCCTCCATGACTTCAAGAACTCCATCTGACATGGCCACCAGCGTCCATTGATCCGGCATATCCATTTCTATGTCTTCGTACTTGGCTTCAGCAAACAAGCCCACGGGCAAACCCATACCATCCAAAGGCCGCACCTGTTCACCTTGTGCATCTTGCGTGACCAGAATGGGGGGAGGAAAATGCGCACCGACACAATAGGTCAGATGATTTTCCTGCAGATCAATGACGCCGCAAAACATAGTCAGATGTTTGCCCAAAGCCATCGCCATCAATTCCTGATTGATGCTGGCCAGAATCCGTGCCGGAGACAGGGAAGATACCGCCTTGCGCCGTTCATAATGACGCTGAATTCGCGTCGTCAGGGTTTTTAAAAACACCGTGATAAAGGCACTCGAAGCACCATGCCCCGAAACATCAGCCAGGTAAAAGCCCATACGATGCTCACCTAACCGAAAATAATCAACAAAATCCCCGCTTAAATACAGGGAAGGCACGATACGATGACTAAAGGTAAAGTTGTCCACCCGCATCGGGGTTTCCGGCAACATGCGCAACTGTATGCGCCGCCCAGCCTCCTGATCTTCTTCCAAAATATCAAGACTACGCTCTAGCTCACGATTGGCAAGTTCCAGTTTTTGCCGATATTGCAGATTCTCGCGCAATAAATAACCACGCTCCAAGGCACGCCTGACAGCATGCTCCAGAACTTCCATCTCGACGATAGGCTTAAACAGATAATCGCAGGCACCCAAACGCAAAGCGGTAACTACATCAGCCATATCACCCTGCCCTGACACAACAATAACAGGGGTTTCTGGGGATTCCGAGGTGACTATTTTGAGAAGATCAAGTCCATCCACTGCCGGCATGCGCAGATCACACACCACAAGATGAGGAGATTTCTCCCGGAAAAGCTGCAAGCCTTCCCGACCGTCTTCAGCTAGCAGCACATTGTAGCCGCTATCGCTGAGATAAACTGCCATGCTCTCACGGACCAGGGGCTCATCATCAACGATGAGGACACTGTCGGCGCTTTTACCAGACATAAATACCCTGTACATCGTACCTGCAAGGTGGCCACAACGGTACTCCGATCCGCCTATTGAAGCAAGCTTGCATTTTGCGAGAATTTCCGTTTATTTAGTGCTACAAAATAACGCCGTGAGGCCTTCCAAGATGACACCAGCCAACCGCTTCAGCTTTGATGAAAAACGCTCCTTTATGCGCCTGCATATCGGAACTGACCTGAGTTTTACCGACGCCCAAGGGCAAACCTATACCGGACGTTGCCTCAATCTGTCAGCCAGCGGTATGTTGCTGGAGACGGACACGGAGGTTGCTGCAGGCGACCTGCTCAGTGTCACCCTGCCTTCAACACATCCAGCCATACCCTCGCTGGCTTCACAAACCCAGGTCATCCGGGTTACCCCCGGCGAGACACAGCGCTTCATGGTGGCGCTGGAAATTCAAAAAGTCATGGCATAAACCCTTAAGGGGCAGTATCGTCGTCAGTGAAAGGATCCTGGGCTGAGGGGCCACGGATCTCGCTGTCTCGTCGCTGCAAATAAACTTCGCGTAACAAACTGTAGGGGTCGCCCGAACTGTCCAAGGTGGCCTGCAGGGGCAGTAACTGCGCCCGATCATCCACCACCATCAGCATATCTGGCCCCCACTGATCACGCGCAGGTTTGAGGAAATTGATAGGGTATAACAAGGTACTTACTAAGCTGGCAGGAGCGTCACGCAAAGTCGATGGCCCCCAAAAAGGCAGTACCACATAAGGACCCGCAGGAACGCCCCAGACCCCCAGGGTAATTCCCAGATCCTGGTTATGCTTGGGCAGACCGACACGTGTCCCCACATCGATAAAACCAGCCACACCCCAGGTAGAATTGATCACGAAACGCAAAAAATCCCGCCCGGTGGCATCGGGTTTAGCTTGCAGTACATCATTCAGAACGACCAAAACATCGCCTAAGTTACTAAAAAAATTATGTATGCCCTGCTGCGCCAATTGGGGAGTCACGCGCACATAGCCATGAGCCACCGGCCGCAAGATATATCGATCCAAGGTATCATTGAAGCGATACACCGGACGATTAAAGCCAGCCCAGGGGTCACGGGAGTCGTCGGCAAAAACCAGGCAGGGCCAAGCCAGGATTGCCATCAGTATAAATTTTAACATTTGCGTACAACGACGCTACCTATGGAATAGCCCGCACCAAATGAACAAATAACACCATGATCGCCTGAAGCCATGCCCTCACGGTGTTTATGAAAGGCGATGATAGAACCCGCCGAGCTGGTATTGGCATAAGCATCCAGAATCAAGGGTGCATCCTCCCTGCTAAATTAACGT
>JABEVH010000291.1 GCA_013043915.1 Pseudomonadales bacterium | reverse complement strand
TGTTAAAAGATATTTAGAATTTGATAATCATTTGACTTATCTTTGCATTTCAATGAGTTACAAAATAGTCTTAAACCAAATTGTAATGCATGGATAATTTTTAGTTATAAAAAAAGGGAAGTTAATCCAGAAGACCATAAACCGGCCCCCTACAGAGGGAGCTAAAAAAGGTGCGAGAGCCAGCCTATAAGCCGGGTTCTGTCGAGAACAGTCATTCATCTAGGCCAGACGTCACCGTCTGGCTCAAGCAACCTACCCGGATCCCGCGTGGGCCACGCGTATGGATCCCTATTTGGTCTTGCTCCAGGTGGGGTTTTCCCTGCCACGACATGTTACCACGCGTGCGGTGCGCTCTTACCGCACCATTTCACCCTTACCTTCTGCCGAAACAGATTTGGCGGTATATTTTCTGTGGCACTTTCCGTCGACTCGCGCCGCCCAGGCGTTACCTGGCACCTTGCCCGCTGGAGCCCGGACTTTCCTCCCCCGGACGCATCCGGCGGCGACTGTCCAGCCAGCTCTCGCGAGCGCGATGCTACGGGTCTTGAGCTCCTTTGGCAAGAAAAAACAAAAAACCCGGTTTCCCGGGCTTTCTGCTGATCCTAAAACAGTGCTTATTCGAGCGTATCTGAACACTCAGCATTGGAAGGGTCATCATGGCAACGCACATGCTTGAGGAAACTCATGGCCTTGGCGTCATAGATACCATCATGGGTTAGCGAAATACGTGAGTCACGAAGCAGAATCATGTACTTATCCTTATCTGCCTGAGGCAGATCCATCCAGTATTTGGGGTCGATGGAGGCTTCAGCCCGCTGAATGATCGAGAGCGAATGATCAAAGCGTGATGCCACGTACTCACGCGCCTTCTGACCAAAACCAGCTGGGAACTTGTCTGCTCGTATCACAATTTGAATGGTCAACTGGGCCAGAGGAAATTTCACAATAGCTCCTCGCGTCCCCAGCCCCTTGTACAATTCCAAGGGCTTAAAGGCTGCAGCTGGGGCAGCTATGATATCAACGGAACCGTTATTGAACTTGCCCGCAAAATTGGTAATGTCCGAAGCTACAGGCTGTGCCCCTACCTTCTGCACCATCTTGGCCTGAGCTTTGTCATAATCAAGTACAGCGATCTTCTTGCCAGATAATTTGGAAACATTATTGATGGAACGATCATTCACAAACAGGTAGGCCGCTCCCATAGGAGATATACCCGCGATTTCAAAATCACCACTCGTCATGTACTTGGCCAGTTTGGGCTCAGCCAACGTAGCAATGACTTCATGCAGCTGCTTATAGCTGGTGACTGCCCCGATAGAGTCTATGCTACCGGAGAACTTGTCAAACTGACGTGCACGCAAGCCGGTCAGCACCACACCATCACATTGCCCTGCTTTGAAGTCTTCCGCAGCGATACGCTCATCCGTGTAGGGTTTAAGTTCAATATCTGCACCCCATTTGGCAGCCTCGAGCTTGTAATCCTTCATCTGTGAGAATACATCGCCTTGAGCCCCCAAAAGATCAAACACACAGATTTTCTGTGCTGCTTGTACTGGGATACTCGTAAGCAGACCGCCAGCCATGGCAAGGGCTGCAACCTTATAACTAATCGACTTCATCATTTTTACTCCTTGGGATGCCGTCGTTGATGGGAAAATCGTCCTTAAGCCTGTCATTACAGGTTATCAATATTTAGAGCTTGGCCACTATCCTGGGCATCATCCCAGAAGGTACCAATACCCCCGATAGGGGTTCTTGAACCGGTATGCTCAGTCCAGTAGCGATCCGAGACGTCCTGCATCTGCACCGCTGAAATAGCATCCAGAATCTTAAATTTAGGATCCACGACAAAGTGCTTGGAATCCTTGGCATAACGGCGGAGGGCATCACGCAGACGGGGCTCATCACCCTTGGTCTGCGCCGAGAGGGCATACAGGGCGTAGGACAGACGCACACCTTTCTCACGACCGATCTGCGTTGACTTGATCAAGACCGCCCAAGGATCCGTACCGGGAGGAACTGCCCCGGGCAACATGTTCCAGACCATGGCGCGCACGCCATTGGGGACACCCCACCAGCGATCATTATCCAGACACCCCATACCGCGCTCCACCTTGGCAGCGATATCCATGGGCACACCTACCTGATTTTCTGAGTTGATATCGTCAGCCAGTGCTTGCATACCGGCAATCATACCCAGCATAAAGGAAAGTTCATCGAAACTACGATGAAATGACGGACAACGACCACCGATGGCAACTTTAAATTTCTTGCTGAAATAATGCTCCATATCTTTATAGGCAGCATATTCACGACGCGAGGCGACGGCAGCCTGACGTTTCTGCTCAATACGAGCATCCTGAGCATCACTGATCAGATTATCATGTTGCGCCCGAAGGTAGCGCAGCTCGGCAGAAAAGGCTCTTTGTTCCGAACAGTAAGCTGCCGTTACATACATAACCGCAGCCAATTGATCAGGATCAGCTCCCGTCACAGCGATGGAACGTATCACCGGGGTAAGTGTTTCGCCCGACGCGCAAGCCATATCAACATCATCGTCTTGCAGCATAAACGGCAAGGTCTTGTCTTCCGTGAATTTAATGGCAAGATCACCGCCCATCTTTACCGGAGAACATGCAGACAGCAAGAACGTACCCACCATCAAGGCGAGGACGACACGAAACCTCAGAATAACACTGATTATGCTCATCAAAGCCCCCGATGACTGTGCTTGCTTCATGAAAAATCCCTTAAGCTACCAATGAGCAAGCTCCCTCAGATCGAGCCTGCACATCCACCACTCCTACCCCTCCCGCTCATATTATTTTGGGAGTTGGCAAATCTGTCCGCAGCCTCTACGGCTGGCAAAGCGAAACCTACCACGAAACTGCTGCCCTTTCCAAGCGGATAGGGCAGCAAATCCGTGACCGGCCAGTATCAGACTGTCGCTTCTTTCATAGACAGCTTGATACGACCACGGTTATCAACATCGAGAACCTTAACCTTGATCTTCTGCCCTTCCTGTAAATAATCGCTGACGTTTTCTACGCGCTCAGCTGCTATCTGCGAAATATGCAACAAACCATCGGTACCCGGCAATATAGTCACAAAAGCACCAAAATCAACGATTCTCGCGACCGTGCCTTCATAAATCGTACCCACTTCCACTTCAGCGGTGACGGCCTGTATACGCTCAATAGCGGCCTGAACCGAGGCCTTGGTCGAGCCATAGATGCGCACGACACCAGAATCTTCAATATCAATTTCAGCACCCGACTCCTCACAAATCTGCCGAATCATGACACCGCCCTTGCCGATCACATCGCGAATCTTGTCCGGATTGATCTGCAAGGTGGAGTAGGTAGGAGCATTGACACTGACTTCAGGGCGCGCAGAGGGAAGCACGGCATTCATCGCTGTCAAAATGGTCAGACGCCCTTCTCGCGCCTGTGCCAAAGCTATCTCCATGATCTCTTCGGTGATGCCTTCAATCTTGATGTCCATCTGCAGGGCAGTAATACCTTGCGTGCTACCGGCAACCTTGAAATCCATATCACCTAGATGATCTTCATCACCGAGGATATCAGTCAACACGGCAAAACGATCACCTTCCTTGACCAGACCCATAGCAATACCGGCCACAGGAGCTTTCATCGGCACGCCTGCATCCATCAAGGCCAGGGAAGCGCCACAAATGGAAGCCATGGAGCTCGAACCATTGGACTCAGTAATTTCCGAGACCACGCGCAGAGCATAGGGAAACTTATCGGCAGGGGGAAGCATACGCTGCACACCGCGACGGGCAAGTCGGCCATGGCCGATTTCACGACGCTTAGGACCTGAATCACGCCCCGTTTCGCCGACGGAGTAGGCTGGAAAGTTGTAATGCAGCATGAACGGATCCGTGCGCGTACCTTCCAGGGCATCGATCATCTGCGCATCACGCATACCACCCAAAGTGGTGGTAACCAAAGCCTGGGTTTCCCCGCGCGTAAATAGAGCCGAGCCATGTACACGCGGCAACACACCCACTTCAATGGCCAAGGCACGTACCGTACGAGTATCGCGCCCATCAATACGCGGTTTGCCATTCAAGATATTGTCACGTACGGTCCGGTATTTGAGGTCTTCAAACAGAGTCTCAATTTCCTCAAGTGCAGCATCATTGCCTGCAGGAGCGAAGGCAGCCATAGCTTCAGACTTGATGGCATCAAGACGAGCATAGCGCTGTTGCTTTTCGCGTACCGTGTAGGCTTCAGAGATCACCGCTTCAAAACGAGCCTTCAAGTCAGCACGCAGGCTTTCGTTGACGGCAGGAGCTTGCCAGATGGCACTCGCAGGATGGACCTGAGCTGCAAAATCACGGATCGCCTCTATAGCCACCTGCATTTCGTCATGGCCAAACAAAACCGCCCCGAGCATCTCATCTTCCGAGAGTTCTTTCGCTTCGGACTCCACCATCAGTACAGCCTTGTCTGTACCCGCAACGACTAAATCCAGATCCGAGGTCTGCAATTCAGCAAAGCTGGGATTGAGAATATAGGCCTGATCGATATAAGCCACACGTGCAGCCGCGATGGGGCCCTTGAATGGGACGCCAGCAATAGAAAGTGCTGCCGAAGTTGCCAACAACGCCAGGATATCGGTGTCATTTTCCTTGTCCGTGGACATGACGGTCGCGGTAATTTGAATTTCGTTAAAAAATCCTTCGGGGAACAAAGGACGAATCGGGCGATCGATCAAACGGGACGTCAGCGTTTCTTTTTCCGAAGGACGACCTTCACGCTTGAGGTAGCCACCTGGAATGCGACCTGCCGCATAGGTTTTTTCCTGATAATTAACCGTCAGAGGGAAAAAATCCTGACCAGGTTTTGCTGTTTTTGCGGCGACCACGGCGACCAGGACGCTCAGATCACCCATGCTAGCCAACACAGCAGCGCTAGCCTGACGTGCTACTTTTCCCGTACGCAGTACGACCGTATGACGGCCGTAGGTAAACGATTTGACGACTTCATTGAACATGCTGATTTTGACCTCAGTTTAAATGGGTATATAAATCGCCACTTACAAGGCCTCTAAGAATTGCGGACACATCCGCAGGCCTTAGAAGCCTCCTCACGGTGGTGGCAACATCTTGTGACAAGGGGGCTTTAGGCCCCCTGTCGACTTACTCTTTAACGGCGCAGACCCAGCGATTGGATCAGAGCCAGGTAACGACTACGGTCCTTCCCGCTTAAATACTCAAGCAGCTTGCGACGCTGGTTGACCATACGAATCAAGCCACGACGTGAATGGTGGTCTTTGCTATGCGCCTGAAAATGCCCACGCAGGTCTTCAATCTGCGCCGTCAACAACGCCACCTGGACTTCTGGAGAGCCTGTATCGCCTTGATCACGAGCGTATTTGGCTACTACGACAGCTTTCTGTTCAGCACTCAGTGCCATTTTTCAACTCCTCAACGAAGATGCCCAAACAACACGCATGGCCGTGCATCTTAACAGCCAGCGCGGACCGGGAAAATTCCCAGAATTTCATTCTAGCCAGGTAAGGATGTATTCATAAGTCGCCGGGAACGCAACTCCCCGAGCTCACTGATCTCACCAACGCCAAGAAAAACCTTATTTATGTATAGTGCAACTTGACCAGGTTGATGGCTTTTGCCCACATCAACTATCTTGCCAAGCCGTATATTGTAAGCTTGTTGCTCACAAAGCTCTAGTCTGGTCCAGCCAGCCAGCGCTGAATCAACAGGCTGCAAACAAGCATCAGGTTCTCCACGGGCCACGCATGCTTCAATGGCATCAAGGGTATGCATCTCCCTAAATGGCCCAGCCGCCAGCCGCCGCAAGGAGGTTACGTAGGCGCCACACCCTAGCGCCTGACCTATGTCATGCACCAACGAACGAATATACGTACCTTTGGAACAATCGACATCTAATATCCAGTCACGCCGTTCAGCCACCAGGCATTGTAGCCGGTATATCGTGACGGGACGGGCGTCGCGCTCGACCTCAATACCCTGGCGCGCCAGCTCATACAAGGGACGCCCCTCTCGTTTAAGAGCAGAGTGCATAGGTGGCACCTGTAACTGCTCACCGCGAAAAGCCTCCAGCAAGCGCTCCCGCGCCAGCTCGTCCAGCATCGGCACCATCTGCTCCGGCCCAAGGTCCCCCTCTGCGTCCAGCGTAGTGCTGCTTTGCCCCAGCCGCAATCCTACGCGATAGCTTTTGTCGCTATCTAACAAACCCTGTGCAAACTTGGTGGCCTCACCAAAACAGAGAGGAAGCACTCCAGTCGCCAGCGGATCAAGACTGCCCGTATGACCGGCCTTACTTGCCTGCAGCAAATATTTAACTCGCTGCAAAGCAGCATTGGAGCTTAGTCCCAGTGGCTTATCCAGAACCAGAATCCCATCCAAGGGCCGCTTGACCCTGGTCTTGCGGGCTTCAGGCATCCTGTTCCTCAGTATCTGTCGGGGGGTGATGCCGGCTCTCATCTTCACGCACAGCATGATGTATCAAGGTCGTTAAGCGATTGGCCTTGGCCAACACCTCATCATAGTGAAACCTAAGCCGAGGAATCACACGCACACTCAACATGCGCCCTAGTTCACCACGCAAAAATCCTGCGGCAGCATTAAGTATGGCAATGCTGCCTAAATGCGTATCCGTTTCAAGATCGTGCCCCATGACCGTCACGTAAATATCGGCATAACCTAAGTCACGACTCACCTTGACAGCAGAAACCGTCACCAACCCAAGACGAGGGTCCCGGATTTCCTGCCGGATAAGCTGGGCCAGATCCCTCTGGATCTGGTCCGCTAATCGATCGAGACGCTGATTCATGACTTATCCTTACAAGGTGCGTTGTATGACCTGAACTTCATACACTTCGATCTTGTCACCCACACGGATATCGTTATAGCCCTTCACGGCTAAGCCGCACTCCACCCCATTACGCACTTCCTGGACATCGTCCTTGAAGCGGCGCAGTGACTCGAGCTCACCCTGGAACACCACCACCTCATCACGCAATACACGTATGGGACGATGACGATGTATCGTTCCTTCCATGACCATACAGCCAGCTGCAGCACCAAACTTGGATGACCGGAACACCTCGCGCACCTGAGCTACTCCCAAGATAGTTTCACGATGTTCAGGTGACAGCAGGCCCGACATGGCTGCCTTCACATCATCGATCATCTCGTAAATGATGCTGTAGTAGCGAAGTTCAATGTCATCCTGCTGGCATTTGGCACGTGCCTGAGCATCAGCACGAACATTAAACCCTAGAATGACTGCACCCGTTGATTCTGCCAGGTTAACATCGGACTCGGTGATTGCGCCCACACCTGAACCTACGATAGCTACTTTAACCTCATCGGTGGACAAGTCAGATAGTGCACCCAATAAAGCTTCCAGCGAGCCCCTGACATCGGTCTTCAATACCAGGTTAACGCTGGATGCTTCATTTTTACCCAAAGAAGCAAAAACATTTTCCAGCTTGGATACGTTTTGACGCATCATCCTTGCCTGTCGTTCACGCGATGCGCGGAAATCAGCGACTTCGCGAGCCTTACGCTCATCGTCAACCACAATGAACTCATCCCCAGCATCAGGCGCTTCAGGTAAGCCTAAAATCTCAACCGGGATAGAAGGCCCAGCTGACTTGATGACCACGCCATTTTCATCATGCATGGCGCGAACACGCCCATAATGAACCCCCGCCAGCACCAGGTCTCCCTGTTTTAATGTCCCCTTCTGAACCAGCAGCGAAGCCACGGCACCTCGACCCTTATCAACACGAGCCTCAATCACGACACCCTGTGCAGCACCATCAACCACCGCCTTCAGTTCCAACAGTTCTGCCTGTATCAAGATGGCTTCAAGCAGTTGATCTATACCCAGTCCCGAATGAGCAGACACTTTCACTACCTGTACATCTCCTCCCCATTCCTCCGGCACCACCTGCTTGACTGAAAGTTCATTCATGACGCGATCAGGATCAGCTGAGGGCTTGTCCATCTTATTAACGGCGATGATCATCGGCACGCCTGCAGCCCGAGCATGATCAATCGCTTCGCCCGTCTGTGGCATCACGCCATCATCAGCCGCCACCACGATCACCACAATGTCCGTTGCCTGCGCACCGCGGGCACGCATGGCGGTAAACGCCGCATGGCCCGGTGTATCCAAGAACGTGATCATGCCGCGTGGCGTTTCCACATGATAGGCACCAATATGCTGGGTAATCCCACCCGCTTCACCTGCTGCAACACGGGTACGGCGTATATAATCCAGCAAGGAAGTCTTGCCATGGTCAACATGACCCATGATGGTGACCACCGGCGCACGCGGCATAGATTCGCCTAGGTGCGACATGGACTGCTTGAGTGAGTCTTCCAGCGCTGATTCACTGACAAAGACTGGCTTATGGCCCATTTCTTCAATAACCAATGCGGCCGTAGACTGATCCACCATCTGGTTGACCGTAGCTACTTCACCCATCTTCATCAGCACACGAATCACTTCACGCGACTTGACGGCCATCTTCTGGGCCAGATCAGCTACCGTGATACTCTCACCGAGGGATACTTCATAAACCTGTTTTTCCACGGGACGCTCAAATCCATGCTTACGTGACAGTGACGAACTTAACGTCTTAGGCTGCGGCTTAAAATTAACCTCTTCTTCGCGCTTCTTGCCACCACGTCCCTTACCCGAACGAGAGGCAGCTCCACCCCGGCGTATTTCTCGATCTTCTCGGGCAAACGAATCTTCATAGGCATTGCCCACCAAGCCTCGGGCTAGCGGAACATCCTCCACCTTAACTACTTCATCGCGACCACGTTTTTCCAGTTCCTCCGCGATACGGCGGGCCTGTTCCAGAGTACGCTGGCGCGCTAACTCTTCTACTTCGCGACGCGCATATTCTTCCTGCTTCAGACGAGATTCTTCGATTGCTTTATGTCTGGCATGCTCAGCTTCACGACGTTCCTTTTCCTCAGGAGTCTCATGCTTTGGCGCAGCCTTGGGTACAGCCAGCTTCTTCTCTTTGGCCTCACGTTGCGCCGTTTCCTGTGCCTTACGAGCTTCTTCAGCAGCACGACGTGCTTCCTGTTCTGCCGCAGCAACACGCGCCTCTTCTTCAGCCTTTTGACGAGTTTCCTCCACCAGCCGATCTTCTTCAAGACGGCGAGCTTCTGCCTCGGCAACTAAACGCTGTTGCTCATCAGCATCCTCTACCCCATCCTGATCAGTCATCTTCACATAAGTTCGCTTCTTGCGAACTTCGACCGCAACCGTCTTGGACTTACCACCCACCGAAGGTGATGATTTAAGTGTCGTCGTCGTCTTACGCTTTAATGTGATCTTCTGCGGTTCGCTTTCGCTTTCACCATGCGAACGCTTCAGAAATGTCAGCAGTGACTGCTTCTCAGCATCACTGACCGTATCATCAGGCTGACTATGCGTCAAACCAGCCTGCTGCATCTGCTGCAGCAGGGTTTCTACCGGTCGACCGACCGTTTCGGCAAGTTGTCTTACAGTGACATCAGCCATGGTTAAAGTCTCCACCCGGTTACCTTATTTGAACCAAGGTTCACGCGCCTTCATAATCAGCGCAGCTGCCCGCTCCTCGCCGATACCCTTGATATCGACGATATCATCGATGGCCTGCTCGGCCAGATCTTCCATGCTGCAAATACCCCGTGCGGCCAGTGCACGTGCCGTCGTTTCATCCATGCCTTCCATCGACAACAGATCCTCTGTTGGCTGGCCAGCATCAGCCGATTCTTCGCTAACCAACGCACGCGTCAGCAAAACATCTTTGGCGCGCTGACGCAAAGCCTGTACGATTTCTTCATCGAGGTCTTCGATCGAGAGCATTTCCTCAACAGGCACATAGGCAACTTCTTCCAGGGAAGTAAAGCCTTCGTTGACCAGCAAAGTGGCTAGATCTTCATCAACACCCAGATCACGAACAAAGCCCATGACATGACTTTCCATTTCTGTCTGATGTCTTGCCTCTGCTTCAGCAACCGTCATCACATTGAGTTTCCAGCCCGTCAACTCAGAAGCCAAGCGCACATTTTGTCCACCACGACCAATGGCAAGCGCCAGTTGATCGTCATTAACCGCCACATCCATAGCGTGAGCATCTTCATCCACCACGATGGCTGCCACTTCTGCCGGTTGTAAGGCATTGATGACATACTGCGCCGGATTATCATCCCACAACACGATATCGACACGTTCGCCACCAAGCGCTTCGCTGACCTGTTGTACGCGCGAGCCACGCATACCGATGCAGGCTCCCTGGGGATCAATGCGATGATCGTTACTCTTGACTGCAATCTTGGCACGTTGGCCTGGATCGCGGGCTGCGCCCTTAATCTCGATGATTTCTTCACCGATTTCA
Organism: Pseudomonadales bacterium; assembly: GCA_013043915.1. Lineage (GTDB taxonomy): Bacteria > Pseudomonadota > Gammaproteobacteria > Pseudomonadales > Moraxellaceae > JABEVH01. The sequence goes on along the minus strand of JABEVH010000291.1, from coordinate 4,149 downwards.
GGCACCTCAATGCGGAACTTCTCTACCAGCATCTCCGGACGCGTGCGGGAGACCAGTAGCTGTGCTCCTCGGCCTTCCGGGTTCACCGCATAGAGTACCGCACTGACGGTCTCGCTCATCCGAAATGATTCACGTGGCAGCATCTCTTCGCGAGCCATATAGGCTTCAGCGTTGCCTCCCAAATCCAGAATAATGCCATCGCGTGTTACTTTTTTCACGGAACCGCGCAAAATCTCTCCCAACCGATGGCGGTAGGCATCAATGACCAGGGCTCGCTCGGCTTCACGCACCTTCTGTACGATGACCTGCTTCGCGGTCTGAGCTGCTATACGCCCGAAATCCACCGAAGGAATAGCCTCCTCACGCAAGTCACCGAGCTTCATACCTAGCTCTTCAACATCACTGATAGCTAACTGTTGTGCCGGCATTTCATGATCAGCATCCGCCACCACCGTCCAGCGACGGAAAGTTTCATAGTCTCCGGTTTTGCGGTTAATGATCACATGCACATCGACTTCATCGTTGTCGAAACGCTTTTTGGTCGCTGCCATCAGGGCTTGCTCTAGCGCCTGAAAAATAACTTCGCGCGCCACGCCCTTCTCGTTGCTGACCGAATCAACCACCGCGAGAATTTCCTTACTCATGATTGTCTCAAACCTCCCGGTCGCAAAATCCGGATTATTCCGCTACTAAATTGGCCTTATCGACATGCGCAAATGGCACCTCGACATCCTGATCATCCACACGCAATACCAAGACACCATCTGCATTGACCCGCAGCAACGTGCCCTTAAAACGACGTCGACCTGCCAATGGCAGGGTCAAGCGCAAATTGACCATAGAACCTATATAACGACTGCATTGGTCCAGATTATAGAGCGGCCTGTCCCAGCCCGGCGATGATACTTCCAGAACATACTCGCCGGCGATAGGATCCTCAACATCCAGAATACCGCTCACCTGGTGACTGACCTGGGCACACTGATCCACTGTCACACCTGCCTCAGCATCAATATAAACCCGAAGCACACTGCGTCGCCCTTGCTGAAAAAAATCGACACCCCACAGCTCGACATGACAAGCTGTCACGGCGGGTCGTACCAACTCGGCTAATCGTTCAGCCTTGCTCAGAGTTGCCATGTCTCTCCAAAAAAAAAATGGGCACTAAGCCCACTTACAACTGCTAAAAGCCCTGAAAAAAAGCCCACATGGTAGTGGGCCTTCTTTCTTCTCAGAAGTGGTAGCGGGGGCTGGATTTGAACCAACGACCTTCGGGTTATGAGCCCGACGAGCTACCAGGCTGCTCCACCCCGCATCAGAGGGTGCAAAATATACTCCCGAAGGGCTGCTCTGTCAAGCCAATATGCATCCATGTGCGGGATATTCTGCTATATCCTGTTAAAACAAAGCCGGCACAAGGCCGGCTTAGTCATATGGTGCGGAAGGAGGGACTCGAACCCTCACGGCTTGCGCCACTACCCCCTCAAGATAGCGTGTCTACCAATTCCACCACTTCCGCATAAACCTTTAAATAAAAACTCAATGCACAGGTAATTGTGGCAAATCACCCAATCCAGGCACCACAGGCCGAGCTGGCGCAGAGGGTGCAGAGGGTACAGCTGGCGCCGTAAGTGCAGCCGGCACCACAATCTGGTTATGCGCCTGTACATCCTTGCGCGCATAGACCGCCAGGGTCAGGCTGGTCACCATAAATATCCCCGCCAGCCATGCCGTCAGTTTAGTCAGAAACGAAGCAGCTCCTGCTGCACCAAAAACGGTCTGAGAAGCCCCCGCCCCGAAAGACGCTCCTGCCTCAGCTCCCTTACCCTGTTGCAACAGGATCAGCCCAACCATCATCGAAGCAACCAAACAATGTATAACCAGCACCAGCGTTTCCATAAACCCATCACCTCGCCTGTGCCGCTAAACGACACAAACTCAAAAACTCAGAAGCCTTTAGGGAAGCCCCACCCACCAGAACACCATCCACATCCAATTGGCTTAGCAGTTCTGCAGCATTATCTGCCTTAACACTACCGCCGTAGAGAATAGGAGTCATAGCCCACGGCTCACCCAGGCTCTTTGCCAACGTTGATCGCAAGGCTTGATGCACCCATTGTGCATGTCCTGGACTAGCAACGCGCCCCGTGCCTATAGCCCAAACAGGCTCATAGGCTAGCAATAGCCTGTTGGCAACTTCGGCTCCCAACCCAGCAATCACTTCCAGTTGCTTACGTACCACATCAAGCGTTTCGCCTCGCTCATGCTGCTCGAGAGTTTCCCCTACACACAACACCACGCTCATGCCTTGCTCAAGAACACGCTTGACCTGCAAGGCTACTTGCGCGTCCGTCTGCCCGGCATGACGACACTCAGAGTGGCCAGCCAACACCAGCTGTACACCCATATCTGCCAACATACCCGCAGCGCACTGACCTGTATGAGCACCCTGCTCATACTCACTAACCATCTGCGCAGCCAACACCACACCTGAACCGATCAATAATTCATGAACTTGCTGTAAATAAATTGCTGGAGGAGCTACAGCAACACAGAGCCCCGGCCACAGCGGCACCGAAATAATCTCATGAATCAGCTGGGCATTCTGCTGGCGACGACCATGCATCTTCCAGTTTCCTATCACCCAACGCTGACGCATCCTGGCCTCTCCTCAACAGGGTGCGCAGTTTACCCAAGCTGAAGCATAACAGCAACTACCATCTCACCAGGCTTATGCCAGCGAGCTGCGCACCAATTCTGCCAGCTTTTCAACATGACTCTGCACCTGGTCATGATTTTCCCCTTCAACCATCACTCGGATCAAGGGTTCCGTGCCTGAAGCGCGCAGCAAGACTCGACCTCTTCCCGCCAAATCTGCCTCTACGCTATGCACGGCGGCAGCGATACGCTCGTTCGCCATGGGATCAACCCTTTCCTTGACACGAACATTGATCATGATTTGCGGAAATTTACGCAGATATCGCCTTTCCTCACGCAAACTAGTCTGCTTGCGTACCAGACGTGTAAGCACCTGTAGGGAAGCTACAATGGCATCTCCCGTACTGGTTTTATCTAAACAAAGTATGTGTCCTGAATTTTCTCCACCGAGCAACCAGCCGCGTTGTTCCAGCTCAGCCATCACATAACGGTCACCAACCTTGGCCCGCACGAACTCAAGCCCCATCTCCTTGATCGCCAACTCCATAGCCATATTGGACATTTGCGTCCCCACAACCCCGGTTAATGCAGAACCCTGCTCAAGGCGCTCCCGCGCGATCATGACAATCAATTCATCCCCATCGACAATTTCCCCATCACCATCCACCATGATGACCCGGTCACCGTCACCGTCAAAAGCAATGCCAATATCTGCCCGATGTGTGCGTACTGCTGCCACCAGTGACTGTGGGTGTGTCGCCCCACAGTCTTCATTGATGTTCAGGCCATCCGGTGCGCAGGCAATCTTGAATACTTCAGCTCCTAACTCACTGAACACACTAGGAGCTACCTGATACGTGGCTCCATGAGCGCAGTCAACAACCACACGCAACCCATGCAAACTCAAGGTATTGGGAAAACTGGCCTTACAGAACTCTATATATCGACCTTTGGCATCCTCCTGACGCGAAGCGCGCCCGAGCTTGTCGGGACCTGCGATGACAAGGGGACGATCCAACCACGACTCAATTTCCTCTTCCACCGCATCGGGCAATTTACGTCCATTGCCGGCAAAGAATTTAATACCATTATCATAATAGGGATTATGCGAAGCCGAGATGACAATACCGGCACTGGCATGAAATGCCCTGGTCAGATAGGCAATTGCCGGGGTAGGCATGGGACCTAATAATCTGACGCTAACCCCTGCTGCTGATAATCCAGCCTCCAGTGCTGATTCTAGTAAATAACCTGATAGCCGCGTGTCCTTGCCCATCACGACCGATGCATCACCAGCACCACCGGCCAGAACACGGCCGGCTGCATAGCCCAGACGCAGGGCAAACTCAGGAGTAATCGGATACTCTCCCACCCGACCACGCACACCATCCGTGCCAAAATACCGACGACTCATGATTTTTGCTCCTCAATCAGACGCCAGATGCGTAATGCATCACAAGTCGCCTGCACATCGTGTGTCCTCAGGATAGC
>JABEVH010000290.1 GCA_013043915.1 Pseudomonadales bacterium | reverse complement strand
GGAGGGGGTAGGGTTAACGTCTACTTATTCGACTGGTAGTGCAGGCGGCTCCTCCTGGGATGGTGGTGCAGGAGGTTGCATTACTACGGGCTCGTCGCCCACGATAGCCACAGTGGTTGGTGTGGGCGCGGCATTAGCTGCTGCCGCGTCTGCTGACATACGGTGTTGCTGGCGTCGACGTTCGCGAGGATCGTTGGCCGCGCGGCGAGGACGTTCAACGGGTGTGGACGTCATAACGGGTGAGACAGCAGCAGGTGTAGCCTCAATCTGCTCCTGGAGACTCTCTTGGGCAACAAAATCAGCAGCGCTTACGATTTCTATCGCCTGCTGAGGCTGACTAACAACCACAGCCTGTGTGTTAGTAGCCGCTGGTGGTTCAGTGACGGTTGGGAGCGTGCTCACGGGAGTACTTGCCGCGGTGACTATAGGCAGGCTGCGGTCTTCAATGACCTCACTGGGACGCGATGTATCAGGCTTTTGATTCAACGTCACGGTGTCGGGCGTAATGACCGAGGGATCTCGCTGCCGTGGTGGGCGATCACGACGATCACGTTGCTGGGCATTACGTGGTCTTTGCTTGGAGTCTGAAGCTGTTTCAGTTGGAGCAGCGGCATGGCCAGCTGTACTGACAGAGGTTTCAGTCGAGTACTTATTGTCTTGGGGCTTTTCAGCGCGCGGTGGACGTGGTGGACGAGCGGGCTTATTGCTTGGTCCGGCTTGACGGGGCTCTATAGCTGTTTTGGTTTCTTGGGGGGCGGCGGGTTGACGATTTTCCCCTTGCGGCTTGCCGTTAGCTTCAGTCTGACGGCGCTGTTGCTGAGGACGGCCATCACGATTGCGCTCACGTGGTGGCCGTTGTGGCTGGCCTCCTTGGCGTTCAGCAGGAATCTTTGCAGAAGGGCCTCGCTCTGGCTGGGCTGGTTTGTTCTCAGCAGGCTGAGCCGTGAACAAGTTAGCAAACCATGCCAGAAAACCCGGCTTGGTAGCTGTGGTTGTGTTTATCGCAGGAGGCGTTGTCTGAGGCGGCGCTACGGGTGATGGAGCTGCAGGGGTTGTATCGCGCGGAACCATTTTGACGGCTGCTTCGCTACGCGGTTCCATGGGCTGCATGGTCTTCGCTTGCTCTTCTATCGGTGGTTGTATGCCTTCGACCAAGCGGAATGAAGCTACCGGAGTATCAAGCTCTTCGACCTGATCGTCGCGTAAACGCTGTACTGAGTAGTGCGGGGTTTCCAGGTAAGGATCTGGTAAAATAAGAATGCGTACATTGGAGCGCAATTCAAGTTCTGCAATAACTTTACGTTTCTCATTGAGGATGAAAGAGGCTACGACCACCGGAACTTGTGCTCTAATTTCAGCAGAACGCTCTTTTAATACCTCCTCTTCAATGATGCGAAGGATAGACAGGGATAGTGAACGTACATCGCGTATCACCCCCGTGCCATGGCAGCGCGGACATACCAGCCCTGTTGTTTCTTCCAGGGAAGGACGCAGGCGCTGACGGGAAAGCTCTAGCAGACCAAACTTTGAGATGCGCCCGATCTGAATACGTGCGCGATCTACCGCCAGGGCATCACGTAAACGGTCTTCAACAGCTCGCTGGTTTTTGACCGGAACCATGTCGATAAAGTCGATGACGATCAAGCCGCCTATGTCGCGCAGGCGCAACTGCCGAGCAATTTCATCGGCTGCCTCAAGGTTGGTGTTTAGTGCTGTTTCTTCGATATCCCCGCCCTTGGTGGAGCGTGATGAGTTGATATCGATAGAGACCAACGCTTCTGTGGGATCGATAACGATAGAGCCACCAGAGGGTAACTTAACCTCGCGCTGGTAGGCGGTCTCAATCTGGCCTTCAATTTGGTAGCGATTAAAAAGGGGCACGGTATCTTTGTATAGTTTGATGCGTGTTTGGAAGTGAGGCATGACCTTCTGCACAAAATCCATGGCCTGTTGCCACGCAGGTTCGCTATCGATCAAGACTTCATTAATGTCATTGCGCAGGTAATCGCGAACAGCGCGGATAACGACGTTGGATTCCTGGTAGATCAGCGTAGGGGCTTTGCATTCGCCAGCTGCCTTGGTGATGGCTCCCCAGAGCGTCAGGAGGTAATCCAGATCCCACTGCAGTTCTTCAGGCGAACGACCCACCCCGGCGGTACGAACGATAACTCCCATATCCCCACTTAGATTAAGGTGGCTAAGTGTGTCTTTAAGTTCTTGGCGTTCCTCACCTTCGATGCGGCGAGAAATGCCACCAGCACGAGGGTTATTAGGCATCAGGACGAGGTAGCGACCTGCGAGGGAGATGAATGTTGATAAAGCGGCGCCTTTGTTACCACGCTCTTCTTTCTCAACTTGTACGATAAGCTCTTGGCCTTCCTGCAAGGCATCGCGTATATTCACGCGTCCTTGGCCATCTTTACCGGAACGGTTAAAATACTCTTTCGAAATTTCTTTCAATGGCAAAAAGCCATGTCGCTCGGCACCAAAGTCGATAAAGGCGGCTTCAAGAGAAGGTTCAACACGTGTTATACGGCCTTTGTATATATTGGCCTTTTTTTGTTCCCTAGCCAGATGCTCTAGGTCAAAATCATATAGTTTCTGTCCATCCACCATCGCTACGCGAATTTCTTCGTCGTGCGCGGCATTTATCAGCATGCGCTTCATAGTCAACCACAAAAGGTAGGCTCAAGCGCAGGACGGCCGGTCTCAGCCTGAAGATTCCGAGGATCTCTGGCGGCTATACCCCAGGTAAAAAGGAGCATGTCCGTATCATCAAACCACATTAAGGCACACGCCTCACCCCGATGTTTCGAACCAAGTCAAAACACCCGAAATCTATCAGCTCAGGCCAGGCTCACACCCTGGGCACTAAGCATTATTAACACGCGGCATCATAACCGCGACCAAAACACGTTCTGCCAATTTTCTTGAGCACCGGTACGTAAATTAAGCACCTACCCGTAGGTTGGGTTCATGCTGAAATTTGGCACAGAACGAACCTGATTACTTATAATGCCGCTTTGGGCTGGCAATCTCGCCACAGCACCATCGGTGCGACACGTTCCAATACAGGCTTCACGATGATAGCAGAAAATTTCATTAGGGCCAAGATCGACCATGTGGGGGATAGTCTTGATGCATGAGGTGCTGAGGTCGCCTGAGAGTCAACAAGTACGCATCATGGTGGTGGATTCTGGTCATGAAGGACAACGGCTGGATAATTTTCTCTTGGGTCAGCTTAAGGGGGCGCCTCGCACCTTGATATACCGGATTGTGCGAAGGGGAGAGGTTCGGGTTAATCGGGGGAGGGTGAGAGCTGACTATCGCTTGCAGGTGGGTGATCAGGTTCGTATCCCGCCCCTGCGCTTGGCCAATGACGGGCCGTCCTCGGCAGGTGCTCCTGGGCAAGCGATGTCGGGTCATCTGGAATCCTGTGTGCTTTATGAGCAACATGGTCTGCTGGTACTGAATAAACCCTACGGCCTAGCGGTTCATGGTGGTAGTGGTGTACAACTCGGGGTTATAGAGGCTCTGCGAGCCATGCGCCCCGACTATACGTTTCTTGAGCTTGTTCATCGCCTAGACAGGGATACATCTGGCTTACTGCTGCTTGCCTACGAGCGCAAAGTTCTATTGTCTTTGCAGGCTCAATTGCGTGAAGATCACATGGTTAAACGCTATGAGGCCGTACTTGTAGGAGATTTGCAAGGGCGTCGCCATCGGGTAGAGTTGCCGCTGCTGAAATATCTGTTGCCCTCAGGAGAGCGTCGGGTCAAAGTAGATCGAGAGGGAAAAGCATCGCGTTCAGATTTTGAAGTTAAGGAGCGTCGTCAGGGTTTGAGCCGGGTTAACGTGCGCATCTACACGGGCCGCACGCATCAGATTCGCGTGCATGCGCGCAGCTTGGGGCATGCTGTGCTCGGAGATGACAAGTACGGGGATGAATCGATGAATCTTGCTTGGCGTCAGCGGGGGCATGGTCGTTTATTTCTGCATGCACGAGAATTGGAGTTTTCTCAAGGTGGGCCATTTCCGCAGAACTTTGAAGCGCCGCTAGATCCTTCTTTCGAGGTGCTTTGGCAATCTTTGTCGCATGGAGAGACAAGATGATCAAGTTGGTCGTGTTCGATTGGGATGGAACCCTGATGGACTCAGCGCAGCAAATTATAAATTGTATGCGCTTGGCGGCGGCTGACTGTGCTTTGCCGGTTCCAGAGGAAGCTGCGATACAACATATTATTGGCTTGAGTTTGCCTGTGGCGATGAGGCGGTTGTTTTCGGAGATGAACACAGAGGTTCATGAGGCCATGATGGATGCCTATGCGGCGCGGTATGTGACCGATGCGGGAGGACCAGCCCGGCTTTTTTCTGGCGTTTCAACCATGTTGGCGAGTCTGGAAATGCAGGTGCCTTTAGCACTGGCGACCGGAAAAAGTCGGCGAGGTTTGGATCGTGTGCTGGGACAACTGGGCTGGAAGCAGCGTTTTGCAGCTTCGCGCTGTGCCGATGAGACGGCATCAAAGCCGGATCCGTGCATGTTGCTGGAGTTGCTCGATGAGTTTGACCTGCATCCATCGCAAGCCTTGATGGTAGGTGACACGACCTATGATCTGGATATGGCCAGGGCGGCAGGCATGTCAGCTGTCGGAGTGACGTGGGGGGCGCATGCTCCCGATTTGCTTAAAGTGTCTCTGCCTGAAGTTTTGTGTACATCAGTTGGTGAGTTGACGGCGCATCTGCGTCATAGGGTATGCTAATGCTTCGTTTTAGGGGGTAGTTCGATATGTCCAAGGATGTTTGGGGGCGGGATGATAGTACTCATCCCCCGGAATGGGCTTTACTGGAAAAGGTTCTGCTGGCATCTCTGGTTGAACAGCGACGTGCCCGGCGATGGTCGATATTTTTTAAATTATTGACCGTGGGTTTGTTCGTCATGGCGATCATGCTTTTTTCTCCGCAGGATATACATCCAACGGGGGCTTGGCATACCGGGGTGGTCAAGGTTGATGGCGAGATTTCAGCGGATACTGATGCTAGCGCGGATAACATTATTTTGGGTTTGGATGCTGCTTTTGATGCTCCCCATTGCCGTGCTGTGATTTTACGCATCAATAGTCCAGGTGGCAGCCCCGTGCAAGCTGACATGATTTATCGGGAAATTTGGCGTTTACGTAAGCTGCATCCGGATCGAAAAATTTATGCAGTGATCAGTGATATGGGAGCATCCGGAGCTTACTATATTGCTTCGGCAGCCAATGAAATTTATGTAAGTCCTGCCAGTATGGTGGGTTCCATCGGTGTCATCATGGGAGGGTTTGGGTTTCCGGACCTGATGAATAAACTTGGCATAGAGCGTCGTGTTTTGACGGCGGGCCAGCATAAGGCTATCGGCGATCCTTTCTCACCGGTCAAACCTGACGAAAAGGCTTATCTGCTTTCCATGCTGGAAGCAGTACATCAGCAGTTTATTGCAGCAGTTCGCCAAGGGCGTGGTGCTCGTCTCCATGAGACGCCTGATATGTTCTCTGGTTTGTTCTGGACCGGAGATCAGGCCGTGACGTTAGGGCTGGCTGATGGGTTTGGCAGTGCTCGTGAGGTAGCTCGCAATGTGATACATGCTCCCGAACTGGTTGATTATAGCCATGAAGGCAATCCTTTGGATCATGCATTTAAAAAGCTGGGTGTAAGTGCTACGCAGGGCTTGTTTCATGGATGGCAAGCTGATTGGCACTTTACCTCGCCAGGGTTGAACTAAGGGTGTTTTTTTAACCAGTTAAGTGCGCCCTGGCCGGCGGCATATCCCGTGGCCAGGGCGGCGGTCAGCAGGTATCCTCCGGTGGGGGCGTCAACATCCAGCATTTCTCCCGCACAGAACACACCGGGGTAAGTGTTGAGCATGAAATTTTCATCTAAATTGCTCAGGCAGATTCCACCTGCCGTGCTGATGGCTTCACTTAAAGGGCGTGTTCCAGATACGTTAACGGTCATGTTTTTTATCGTATGAGCAACGAGGTCAGTTCTGCTCCATTCGGATTTTGCCAGGGTTTCACGTAACCAGTCCATTTCTAGAGGACTTAGGCCTGCCCGGCGCCACCGATTACTGATGTTCAGGCCTGATCGTTGAGAACTGAGCCTGGCTAGCAAGATATCTTCACTGAGCTGAGGTCGTAAATCCAACTGAAAGGTGTCGCCGCGTTCAAGAGGGCCTAGCGCATAGATCACGCCGCCCTCAAGTCCATAGCTGGTCAGTATCATGTCGCCAGAGACGATGGGGTCGCCCGCAGTCTTCCATGCCCTGCAATCCTTGATAGGCTGGCCAGCGTGGTTAAGCAATCTCGTCGGCCAGTCAATGAGTATGCCGACATTGCTGGGGCGCAGAGGAGCGATTCTGACGCCAGGTAAATGGGTAACCCAGGCAGCATCAGAGCCCAATTTTGGCCAACTGGCTCCTCCCAGAGCGAGTACGGTCACGTCTGTTCTGATCAGTAATTCTCTATCCTCGGCACTAATCAGGTGAAGTTCTCCGTTGTTGGAAAATCCCTGCCAACGGGTTTTAAGCTCAAGCTCAACCTTCTGATGATAGAGGCGCTTGAGCCAAGCACGTAGGAGTGGAGATGCTTTCATGCTGGTAGGGAAAATACGGCCTGAGCTGCCAATATAGGTTGGAATGCCTAGTTTCTCTACGAAGTTTCTTACGCTTAAGGCATTAAATCGTTCGATGGCCTGCAGTAGTAGCGCTGACTGTGGAGTATAACGACGCAGAAACAGCTCAGTATCTTCACCATGGGTGAGGTTGAGTCCTCCTATGCCTGCTCTGAGTAGTTTTCTTCCCGGGCTCGGCATGTGATCGTAGAGCTTGACCTTGACCCCGGCGTGACTAAGCACATCAGCTGCCATGAGTCCGGCAGGACCTGACCCTATGACACTGGCGCTGCGATCAGATCCCAAATTGGGCATCCCGTATAAGTCCGACAAAAACCCCTTCAATGAATAAATTGTCCGGAGAGATCAGCATGGGTTGATAAGCTGCGTTAGCGGGCACCAGTTTGACTTTGCCTTGCTCATAGTCAAGGTACTTGACCGTAACATCCTGCTCTACCCTGGCAATGACAATTTGTCCTTTATGGGCAACCTGGGTTTTGTAGACAGCGATGAGATCGCCATCCAGAATACCAGCATCACGCATGGAATCGCCACGAACCCGTAACAGATAGGTTGGGCGGGTTTTGAACATGGACCGGGGCACGGGTAGTTTTTCTTCGTGGTTTTCTATAGCCTCTATGGGTAATCCAGCGGCTACCTGTCCAATGACGGGTAGCCAGTCTTCTTCATCATCCCAAAGCGAACTTGTCTCGGTATCTGCGGGGAGGTCGAGCAAACGTATGCCGCGGGATTGATCAGGGTACATTTGTATGTAGCCCTTGTTGGCTAGAGCTCTTAAATGATCCACGGCAGCTGTTTTGGAACGAAACCCGAAGCGCAAGGCGACTTCAGCGCGCGTGGGAGGGATGCCTCGTTCAGTCAGGCATTCTCGAATAAATTGCAGGATTTCATGCTGGCGCTGAGTCAAGGATTTCATAAGTTCCCCTGTTAGTAAGTACAGATGATTTGTTATGATAGATGATGGCTGTAAAAAAAGACAGCCTATATTCGATGCATACTTGGACTGGCTTGGGGCAACGATATCGTCTAACGTAAAGGGATGTTGGAAGTATTTTTCTCCTAGATAGAGAGTAAACGATGATCGAATATCTCTTTGCGTTTGATGATGGCTTGGAATTGCGCTATCAGGTTGACCCCGAGCGGGGGCTGGACCCTTCGGATGCTGTGGGCGCACCGCCCTGGACTCGTTTGCAGAATAATCAGTGCAGTAATTGCCCTTTATCGGTCCATGAACATGCCCATTGTCCTGCTGCAGTCGACCTGGATCACCTGGCTCGTGATTTTCAACATCTGCCTGCTCATCGCAAAGCCATGGTCAAGGTGGTGACACCTGAGCGCGAATATATGAAGCGAACGACGCTTGAAGAAGGGGTTAGGGCGCTGATGGGGTTGATCATGGCGACCAGTGCCTGTCCCAGGTTTGCCGAGCTCAAAGCAAATGCTCATAACCACTTGCCGTTTGCCTCTCAGGAGGAGTACATCATCCGGGCAAGTTCGGTATATTTGCTCAAGCAGTATTTTATCATGCGCGATGGAGGAGTGCCTGACTGGGAATTAAAAGGGCTCGTACGCATCAATGAACAATTACAACTGGTCAATCATGCGTTCTGGCAGCGGATCGTCAGTGCTTTTCAGAATGATTCTAACTCGAAGGCGTTACTGAGTTTTTTTAATATGTCTTCCAGTTTGACGACAACTATGGATAGTCAGATGTCTCGCATTCGTCATGTATTCTGGCGAGGGGAGGAGGCCTGAGGTGCATGTTTGGCCTTGGGTAGTAACCGCGATTGTCATATTGTATGTGTTGGGGCAGTGGTTGATGCTGCGCCCCACTCCCCAGGAACAACATCGAATGAAACTGCGGGAGGCAGCGAAAGATCTGGGTTTTCAGGTAAGGCTGAGAAAAGCTCCCGACTGGTTGGTGGGGGCTCCCATCGTAGTGGCATACTATGCGCTTGCAAGTGAGCGTGTTGGTTTGCTCCCTAGGCGGGACTGGCGAACAGCCCAAGGCGACTGGCTAGGTATACCCCCGGGAGTTGCGCCTGAAAATCCGGATTGGTCCGCGTGGCGTGATCGTCTTCTGGGGTGGGAGAGAGACCAGCATGCCGTCATTTTTTTCTGGACAGAACATGCAAATGTGCAGGATTTGCCAGCATTAAAACGTCTTGGTTTAGCGGTTCTGCAACTTTAGGCTATTGACCGCAGCGCCTGACACGCTTATATATGCGGCGCTGAGCCGATGCGCGGTTCAATTCATGTGGAAACAGATTTATGGGCAAATCCCTCGTCATCGTTGAGTCCCCTGCCAAGGCTAAGACGATCAATAAGTATTTAGGCCCGGATTTTATCGTTAAGTCCAGTGTGGGGCATGTGCGGGATTTACCTGTCAGTGGGCAGGGAAATAAAACAACACCGGCCGCAGATAAGCTGCGCAAGCCAGCGGCGCAAGCTAGCCCGGTTGAGCGGGCGCGCACCGCCTTGGTGGCTCGTATGGGTGTTGACCCGGAGCACGATTGGATTGCCAAGTACGAAATTCTCCCGGGAAAAGAGAAGGTGGTGGAGGAGCTGCGCAGGCTGGCTAAAGACGCAGACACCATTTACCTAGCTACCGACCTTGATCGAGAAGGGGAAGCGATTGCTTGGCATTTACGCGAGGTTATCGGGGGGAATCCAGAACGTTTTAAGCGCGTTGTGTTTAATGAGATTACTAGGCAGGCCATTCGCGATGCCTTTGGGCATCCTGGTGAAGTCAATCAATCACGCGTAAATGCGCAACAGGCTAGGCGTTTTCTGGACCGTGTTGTGGGATATATGGTATCGCCGTTGTTGTGGGAGAAACTGGCTCGCGGTCTTTCGGCAGGGCGCGTGCAGTCGGTAGCTGTGCGTCTGATCGTGGAACGTGAGCGTGAAATTAGGGCATTTGTTTCCGAGGAGTATTGGGAAATAGCTGCTTCTACGCAGGCATCCCGCTCCCGAGCCTTGCGTCTGGATGTGGTAAGGGAGGGTGACAAGGTGTTCCGCCCTATCAGCAGAGCAGAGACAGAGGTTGCTTTGGGGCGTTTGCAGATAGCTGCTTACCATGTTAGCAAACGTGAGGATAAACCGACACGAACACGCCCCGGGGCGCCGTTTATTACGTCTACCCTGCAACAAGCTGCTAGTACGCGATTAGGTTTTTCCGTCAAGAAGACCATGACCTTGGCGCAGCGCTTGTATGAAGCTGGGCATATCACCTACATGCGCACGGATTCAACCAATTTGAGCGCTGATGCAGTAGCGATATGTCGCGAACTGATAGCCAGTGAATTCGGACCTAAGTATATGCCTGCGCAGCCCAATGTATATACCTCGCGAGATAATGCACAAGAGGCTCATGAGGCTATACGTCCTTCGGATGTTAAGGCTCAGCCGGGTAGTATTTCCGGTTTGGAAAAAGACGCTGAACGCCTTTATGACTTGATCTGGCGTCAGTTTGTCGCTTGTCAGATGCCTGATGCCGAGTACCTTTCCAGCAATGTCACGGTTACCGCTGAGCGTTTCGAACTTAGGGCCAGAGGGCGTATTCTTAAATTTGACGGATATACCCGTGTTTTGGCTGCTTTGCAAAAAGACAAAGAAGATCAGGTGCTTCCTGATATACAAGCCGGCGAAACCTTGAACTTGGTTGAACTGCTGCCCAGTCAGCACTTCACCAAGCCCACGCCGCGTTATACGGAAGCGACCCTGGTCAGAGAGCTGGAGAAGCGGGGTATCGGCAGGCCTTCAACCTATGCGGCCATTATATCCACCATTCAAGATCGGGGGTATGTCAAGGTTGATCAGCGTCGGTTCTATGCTGAAAAAATGGGTGAAATTGTCACGGAGCGGCTGAGTGAAAGTTTTACCAATCTGATGGATTATGATTTCACTGCCCAGTTGGAAAGTGAGCTGGACAAGATAGCCCATGGCAGTCTCGACTGGAAAAAAGTTTTGAATGAGTTTTACCGGGATTTTCGTCAACGGTTGGAAAAAGCTGCTGCCGATGAGGGGGGGATGCGCCGCAATCAACCGACGGAGACAGCCATACCCTGTCCAACCTGTGGACGCCCCATGCAGATCAGAACTGCATCCACCGGCGTTTTTTTAGGATGTTCTGGTTATGCCTTACCTCCCAAGGAACGCTGCAAGGGAACCATCAATCTGGTGCCTGGTGATGATGTCGTGCCTATGGATGATGAAGAAGGCGAGTCACTGGCCCTGCGTTCCAAGCATCGCTGTCCATTGTGTCAAACTGCGATGGATGCTTATTTAATTGATGATCACCGTAAACTGCATATTTGTGGAAATAATCCCGATTGTCCCGGGCATACGGTGGAAGAAGGTCATTTCCGCTTGCGTGGTTATGAAGGGCCTACACTTGAGTGTGACAAGTGC
>JABEVH010000289.1 GCA_013043915.1 Pseudomonadales bacterium | reverse complement strand
CCCCCATGATGGCCGGCCCCACATGGGAGAAGGTGACATCTGAAGGGCCAGGGGTGAATATCAGAATTGCCATGGCCACAAGCAATCCAGCCCTAGCCCCTGGCCACCAACGCTGCAATAATATATGGGCCAGCAGCATGAGCAATAGTCCGCTCACCACATAAACCAATAAAGCAATCAGCCAGGACTGGGTCATGATTTCACCCAACGTACCACATGATCTTCATAGGCATCTTCTTCCACTTTATCTTCACTTATAGCCCGTCCCATCACGCTGATACCCGCCTGCTTGACTGTTTCCTGCGTACCTGAGAGCAGGGGATGCCAATCGTACAATCGCCTTCCCTCTGCGCGCAATCGGTAGGCACAGGTTCTTGGCAACCAATAGAGACTATGGACATTGCCGGGAGTAATTTGTACACACCCAGGCACTCGCGACTGACGGTTAGGATAATCCTGGCATTGTGCCGAACTCGTGTCGAGCAAGGTGCAGGCAATGCGCGTATAAACCACATCACCCGACTCCTCATCTTCCAGCTTGTGCAAACAGCAGCGACCACAGCCATCACATAAGGACTCCCATTGTTCGGAGCTCAGCTCATGCAGGGGGCGCTTCAGCCAGGCTGGCCGAATATTCATGACTTATCACGCTGCTGAATACGGCCAAGGAATTCCCTCGTTTCATCATCCGGGGCAGGAGGTAACTGCAAGAAATAACCCTGCTCAATCAAGGCTCGATGTAACACATCAGCACGCACACGCGCAAGATCACGATCTGAACGCCACGGCATGTCCATAACATGCTGCAAAGGCTCCATACGCTCCAATAAGGCAGAAGGCACTCGTTTTAAACCTTCCTCACGAATCACATACAAATAGGTATCAGCTCGTTTAAGAGTCTTATACACCGAACAGACCACCAAGCTCATCGCCATCGCCTCGCCTGCCATTGCTCCAGTTCATCCCGATGCGGAGCCAAATAGTGCATGGCAGGCTCAAACACGACATCATGACGCCAGCCTAACCACCGGGCACGAGGTTCTCGCTGCCGCATAAAACACTCCAGCAATTCTTCATAGTGCCTCTTGCGAATAAGCACATCCAGCGGCAATCCCAAGACAGCCGCCTGAGGCTCCAAAGCCTGCTTCAGACCCATCATAATATCACGCAACTCACGAGGCCAGGGCCAAGGCAATAATGCAGGCCACGCAGCTGCATTACTGTGCTGTGCTGTGCGAATCACCTCAAGCAAAGCATCACCTTCGCGACGCAAGATACGAGGGGTCATACCCTCCACCAAAGCCAGTTGAGATTTGTGTACAGGTTGCTGCTGCGCCAAAGGCAAGAGACTGTTATTGCGCAGCAGAAAACTGCGCGGCATATTGCGCCGTACGGCTTCGGTTTCCCGCCACAGGCACAAGGCCTGTAAAACGGCCAGCTGCTGCCGTTTGAGACGCCAGGCATTAGCTACATCACGGTAGACCAGTTCCGGCTCCACCGGCTCAGGAACCTCACTCAGCAGCAAAAGATTATCCTCAAGAACCCGCTCCCAATGACCTAATGCCTGTAAACGTTGCTGCAAACGATCATACAGAGGCAACAGATGTTCAACATCCTGTACCGCATAACGCAGCTGCTCTGGTGTCAAAGGGCGCTGCAACCAATCAGAGCGCGACTCTTCCTTGCGAATAGTGATCGCCAATTCTTCTTGCAACAACTTCTGATAGCCTATCTGCAAGCCATGCCCCAGATAAGCAGCTGCCAACTGAGTGTCAAAAATCGCACGACATCGTAATTGGGTGAGTTGCTCAAGTACTTCAAGATCTTCAAAGCAGGCATGCAACACTTTGGTACAAGCATCGCCATAAAATACTCGCGCCAATTCATGCGGCCGTGGCAAAGCCAGGGGATCGACAAGCCAAGCCTGTTCGCGATCAGCCATTTGCAGCAGGCCTGGCAAGGGATAAAACGTATCCACCCGTACAAATTCCGTATCAACCGCCAGCAAAGGTTTCACGGCCAAATCCTGCGCCAAGGAACGCAGGCGACCCATCGTTGACACCCATTCAAACTCCATCACACCCGCCACAACCTGCCCTGCGCATTCCTCTAGCATAGCGGCTTCGCAGGATCATGTCGCCTGCAATTGGCCAGATCAACCGGTCTTCCCTACAGGTTCATCTGTTTGGCGATCACTTCATTCATGATTTCATAAGTTCCCCCACCTATAGACAGGATACGATTATCGCGATAAAGCCTTTCAACCAGCGTCCCGCGCATATAACCTGCACCGGCAAAAATCTGTACAGCCTCATGCGTTACCTGATCACTGACTCGCGTGGAAAAGTTCTTGGCCATAGAGACTTCACGAACGACCGCCTGCCCCTGTTTCATAAGCTCAGCGACATGGTAAGTATATTGTCGGCTGACCTCGACCTGCGTGGCCATATCCACCAGTTTATGGCGTATAACCTGGAATTTATTTAAGGACCTACCAAAGGCTTCCCGTTCCTTGACATAGGCCAGACATGCCTCCAATGCCATCTGTGCCGTGCTGTTGGCCATGACCGCCAAACTTAGCCTTTCCATCTGAAAATTCGACATGATGGCGTAAAAACCAGCATGCTCAGGACCGATGAGATTCTCAAAGGGGACCAATACATGATCAAAGGATAATTCAGCCGTATCACTGGCCCACCAACCCATTTTTTTTAAAGGCTGACTGCGATGAAAACCTGGCATCCCTGCTTCCATCAACAAGAGGCTGATTCCAGCATAGCCTTCTCCTCCCGTACGCACAGCCACCGTATAATAATCGGCCCGGCAACCACTGGTAATGAAGGTTTTATTGCCTGTCACCCGAAAACCTTCCTCAGTTCGTTCAGCTCGCGTACGTAGATTGGCTACATCAGAACCACCTCCAGGTTCAGTGATCGCCAAGGCCATGATTTTATCGCCAGCTAACACCGGTGGAACAATACGAGCCTTGAGTTCCGGGGAACCCCAGGTCACTACCGGGGGCAAACCTATCCCCAATGAGCCCAGTCCGGCCACAACACCTGCACTGGTACAGCGCATCATTTCTTCAGTAAACACCACCAGCATGAGCGGATCCATGCCAGTTCCTCCATCCACTTCCGGAAAACCCAGGCGTAGCAGTCCCGCCGCCCCCGCTTTGCTGTACAGCGCTCGCGGGAAGCTACCTGCCTCTTCCCAGGCTTCGACTTCAGGCAGAATTTCACGCTCGACAAAACGTCGCGTGGTTTCACGCAATAAACGGTGCTCTTCATCAAAACTTACCGGCATGACAAGTATCCTCTGCATGGTGAGCCCTTAACCATACAGGGGTGTATGTTTCCTGTCCAGCGTGCAAGCAGCTATCATTCTCGCAACGTAACAGGAGTTAAGTCGGCATGGTGGCACGCGAGGATTGGATCAGAGCAGCTCTCGAGGCACTGCACGAGGAGGGACATATGGCAGCCACACCCAACCGCCTTGCCCATAAACTTGGCCTGACGCGAGGTTCGTTCTACCACCACTTCTGCAGCCTGGGTGATTTCATCGATGCCATCATGGAGCGCTTTGAATATGAAGGGATCATCATGGGCTTTGAAAAGGCTGAACAAAAAGGAAATGACCCTTGGCATCAATTACAAGGCATGTTGAGTTTTGCAGAAACCCGCAGCTATCATCTGGAGCTTGCGCTACGCGCCTGGGGCCTCAATCACGCGCGCGTTGCTCATCACCTTGAACGCATCGATGCCGAACGGGAACGCCGCCTGATTCCGGTCTTTGCCCAGCTCATACATGACCCTGAGCAGGGTCGCCGTTTGGCACGCCTAGCCATGCTAGCCTTTATAGGCCGTCTCTGCAGTTTTCCCGCTCCTAAGGAGGATGAGTTTTCTGGATGGCTGATCGACCTAAAATGCCTGTTACCAACAGCAATCTCGTGCTGATGCTACATCATCTATCGAAAATACAGGTAACGCATACTCCCAACCCATATCAGACTATTGCGTGGGGCAAGAAGAATTTTGGCACGCCGACAGCGCATCCTGATGTTGGGCAAAAGCCTGTAATTGGACCTGTGTCGCCATCAGCTGTTTTATTCGTTCCTTGGGGTCAAGCGAATGATCTTGCAGAATGTTCATTTGGGTAGAAACCATATCACTGAGCTGATGTGCACTGGGAAACAGTTGATCACTTAATTGTGAACCCAGATACTCTGCACGCAGTATATCCATTTGATGTTGCAACAACTGAATATCTTGGGCTGACTTAATATTTGCAGAGGACTCCTGTTGTTCAATGCCTGCAGCTGCATGCTCGTAACGCTGGTAGTTTTCGAATATCCTCATGGCCTGTTGCACATCTTCGTCGTTCAAATGGGAGCTCAGATCAATCTGCAATTGCTTGCGAATACCGGCTTCATCACCCCGGTGTTGGGAAATCTCGTGTTCAAAAAAAAGACGCAGGTTGCGATCCACCTTGAGGGGCTGCTTCACGACGCTGGGGCTTGGCTGGACCTGCGCTGTAACCGGTGGAACGTGATTAAGGATCACGGGGCTGACAGACTCCGGCTCCGTCAATCGGTCACTCATGTTAAACCCTACAACGCCGAAGAAAAACAATGCCGTGGCACTGGCCATGACCATCGACAGGGAAATATGCATTGATCGAGGCATACCATGACTCCTTAGGGCGACAGGCTGTGAAGCCCGTCGCCTGAAGCTGCGTTCAGTTGGCAGTTATACTGATTTGTACCGTCGAAGCACCTGGATTGTTTCGAATCAGGAGAGTCGAAGCATTCGCTACCGAAATCACCGTTCCACCGCTAACGGAGACTCTGTAACCATTAGGATAGTGTATCGTGGGTACAAAAATCTGGGTCGGAGCTGAAGCTGACTGCACCGTGTAGGTATAGCTGAAAGCTCCGGAGTTTGGGTCAAAAGATAGCGACTGGGGAATCCCTGCCGTTGCCTGAGGATAGGTTCGGGACAGCAGTGACAGTTTACCCTGATTAACCGAACTGAGGTTATCGTCCTGCGCAAAGAGCCCCTCCGTACCCGCAGCTCCGGTAGGATCATTGAAACCCTTATAGGCCCAATAATCCCAACCCATCAGATGGTTATCTGCCAGTTGCGCTACCCGGGCAATATCCGGCAAATCATTACCTGAGCCAAACTCAGACATAAAACTGCTTGCGTTCATGCTGCTGCTCGTATTGGCTGCATTATTGAACACCTCCGTTTCAGGATCGAGACAGCTTGATGGCGTTGGTACTCCGAGCATTTGGGCAATATCGCTTTGCATGCAGTAGTTATGCCATGAAAAACCTAGGTTACTGGAATCGGTAATGCGGCGAGATGTGTTCAGATAGCTGGGAATTCCGAAATCAAACAGGATATTGGGTTCAATCCATATCATTCCATTCCGGTCAACCTGACGTATTCCCTGCTGCATGGTTGTTTCAAAGGGTTGCAAGTAGTTCGAATCGAAATCCTGGCAGCCGTTGCTGAAGTAGCACAATGCAAAGACAAAGCCGGGTGGTGGTTCATTGATGACTTCATAGCCCTGTAAGTTAGGTTGGTTCTGCCATTTTTCTGCAACAGCCTGCAAAGCTTGTTGGTAGTGAGACCAAATATTGCGGTAGTTGGTATAAAGGTGGTAGTAAGTCAGCTGAATATTAGGCAAGAGATAGCCGAAGGGAAATCCCGGGTTAATCCAAGCAGGTAGACCATCATCGTAAACAGCCCAAGAGGGAAAACCTTCACCCTTAAACTTCTCGTTGTAAAGGTCCTGATGAAAGTCGAGCAACACATAAATGCTATGACTTGCCAGCAATTGAACAACACGGTCAACATTCTGCAGGTAATTCTGATCAATCACGCCAGGTTGTGGCATGACTCCTGAAAACAGGACACCCAGACGGACACTATTAAATCCCTGCGCCTGGAGCCAATCAGCATCGGCGCTTGTGAATCCTGAAAGCGTATCTGGCGGAAAATAAGGTGCTTGTTTCCAAATGACATTGACTCCGTGAAGCAAAACCACACGATTATTATCATCGACCATCCATCGACCCTGGCTATGCAGGCCAGCTTGAGCCAGCATGGGGCAGCAGAGCCAGAATATACCTAGAATTTTCAAATATTTTCGAATCATCTTGTCATCCTCTCTTTTTTATAATGTGCATCTATGTCACTTGGCGGGAGTTTAGAACCACCCGTTTGCTGCCAGATACTTCTACCTGGATGTGTTGACGTCAATCATCGCAGCCAGGATCCCTCTGAAAGCCTAGTGCGTTAACCTGTAGGAATACGCCTGACCCGCCTAAAGACGGACCTATGCGCTCAAACCGGAGACAAGCTCAAGATATGTTCCGTTTCAGCAGCTTAAGGCTTACACACTACAGGTTCTCTTTATTATTTAGGCACCAGGTATACATCATGTCTCCATCTTGGGCTCTTCCTACTTAAGTAGCCATGTCAAAAACTGACACGACAGGTATCCTAAGCTACCCGGCCGGCAAAAAAATGTGCCCTAGGCTGCTTAGCAAAGAAGATGGATTAAGCCGCTCCCTTGATTAAAGTTTGTGCAGAAACACCGCCCTCCCCCATGTCAGCAGCAGTCATTGACTGAGGGCGGGGAGGATGTCAGAAAACGGATATATTAATTGTTGCATAAGTTCTCGCAATATTGCCATCTACTCGTACTTTCCGGCGTACAAAGTTTCAGGCAAGCAAAAAAAACTTTTCACCAGATCTG
>JABEVH010000288.1 GCA_013043915.1 Pseudomonadales bacterium | reverse complement strand
CGTTCATACGATGTACTGGTTGATGCCTTGCTGGGCACGGGAACCCAGGGTTCGCCCCGGTCGGCAATAGTTTCCACCATAGCTGCCATCAACAGCAGCCAGCGTCCAGTTTTGGCCCTAGATCTTCCCTCAGGTATTGATGCGGACACGGGTAACGTGTTGGGAACTGCCGCTGTTTGCGCCACACACTGCATCAGTTTTGTGGGAGCCAAGCGTGGTCTTTATACAGGTCAAGGTGATCATCATGCGGGAAGGATGGTGGTGGATAATCTGGGTATAGAGCCTGATGCTAATATTCTGCGGGCATGTCATGTCCGTGATCTGGTCTTGCCAGCCTGGGAACCGCGTCAACGTCAAGCCCACAAAGGGAACTATGGCCATGTCCTGGTTCTTGGGGGACAAAAAGGGATGAGCGGTGCTGCCATGTTGGCCGCAAGAGCTGCCGCACGAGCGGGAGCTGGTTGGGTGAGTGTTGGTGCGCAGGCTACCACAGTACAGGCTCTGGCCATAGCCAGTCCCGAAATCATGGCACGCGAGGTGGATGATGATTCTGATCTTGAGCATTTGCTGCAACGAGCGACCCTGATCGTTTTGGGGCCTGGGCTCGGCAAGGATGCCTGGTCAGAGCGTCTGTATAAACGTGCGCTGACATCAGGGTTACCGCTGGTTATCGATGCTGATGCCCTGCATCTTCTCGCCGCCCATCCCCAGCGCTTAACTCAGGCGATCATGACACCGCATCCGGGTGAGGCGGCGGTCTTGCTGGGAGTACATAGTGATCATATACAGGCTGATAGATTCGCAGCGGCAGCCGCCCTGCATGAGCGGTATGGCTCAGTGGTCGTCCTCAAAGGTAACGGCACCCTGATAGCTCATGAGGGTGGGATGGTATTATGTCGATATGGCAATCCTGGGATGGCTACAGCGGGCATGGGCGATGTTCTGTCTGGATTGATGGGTGGACTGTGGGCTCAAGGTCTGTCTGTTGTTGAGGCAGCAGGCCGTAGCGTTATGGTCCACGCACGCACGGCTGACAGGCTGGCCAGCCGCGGTGAGCGTGGCTTGCTGGCCTCTGATTTGAGCGAAAACTGGCAGGAGGAGCTGGCGTCATGCAGGTAGGCCCCTGGGATTTGGTGACAGAAAAAACTACGGAGCGCCTGGCTCAGGCCATGGCGAATGTGACATCAGGCGGCATGGTCATGCACTTGCATGGCGACTTGGGAGCAGGCAAGACGACCTTGATTCGGGCTTACCTGAGGGCTTTGGGCCATCATGGTAGCGTTAAAAGTCCGACGTATACCCTGGTAGAGCCCTATGCATTGCCGCAGGGGATAGCCTATCATTTTGATCTTTTCCGGTTACATGATCCTGAAGAGTTGGAGTTAATGGGAGTGCGCGACTATTTTTCCAGTAATAACCTATGCCTCGTAGAGTGGCCTGAGCGAGCAAGTAGCTTGCTGGGAGTGCCTGATATTGATGCTTGGCTTAGCCTGGTACATCACGGGCGACAAATTGCATGGGCATCCGGATCTGAGCGTGGCGAGGCATGGTTAAAGAATCTGGCAGAGACATGGGAGATGGCATGATACGTTGGGTTGTCGTGATGCTCTGTCTGCTGGTACAGATGGCCCAGGCTGACTATCAGGTGAGTAAAGTGCGCAGTTGGCAGAGTCCGGAACATACACGCTATGTGCTGGATTTATCAGGTCCGGCTACGTATCTCATCAGCCCTGATAGTACACCTGGACAGGTCTGTGTCGATTTGAGCAGTACGACGCTGAACCCTGATCTTCCCGCTGAAATCAAGGCAAGAGGTGTTGTCAGCCATGGTCACTGGTCCACACAAGGAGATACTCTGCGCATCAGTCTTGATATGAAGTCTGAAGCCAGTCCCATGGTCTTTGAATTACCTCCTGCAGGAAATTCAGGTTATCGCCTGGTGATTGATTTAATAGATGCTACTCATGAAGAAACTAGCGCAACGACATCAGTGGCTTTGCCGACGGTAACGCAAACGGCACCTGCTACTGTGCCGGATTCTGCTCCCTCTGCCCCTGTTAATCAGGAAAAACCAACGCATGGGCGCGATATGGTCATAGCTATTGATGCGGGGCATGGAGGCCAGGATACCGGAGCTATCGGTCCGGGAAAAATTTATGAGAAGAACGTAACCTTGGCCATTGCCCGTTCTTTGCGTGAGCAGATGCTCAAAGTTCCAGGGTTAAAGCCGGTACTGACCCGTTCAGGGGATTATTTTATTCCTCTGGCTGAACGTAGGGAAATTGCCAGGCGGCATTATCATGCGGATATCTTTATATCCATCCATGCCGATGCTTCACCGAGTGCTGATGCCCGTGGAGCTTCTGTGTTTGCGCTGTCGCTCAAAGGAGCCAATACAGCGACCTCGCGTTTTGCCAGGTCTTTGGCTGAACGGGAAAATAATGCCGATGCCGTGGGCGGTATTACGGTGAATGAGCATGATGGTACTTTGGCCAACGTGTTAGCCGACATGGTGGTCGAGGGGTCGCTGGAACACAGTTTGCGCTTGGGACGTGACATTATCGGTGAGTTGAAAGGTTTTAGTCCCTTGCATTCATCACATGTGGAACAAGCGGGCTTTGCTGTTCTGAAAGAACCGGGAATGGTGTCCTTGCTGGTTGAAAATGGTTTTATCACGAATCCTTCAGAAGAAAAACATCTAAAAAATTCGGCCTATCAGCATCGTCTGGCTCATGCCATTTTGGAAGGGCTACAAAGGTACTGCCAGCACAACCCTTTGCCGGGGACATGGTTTGCGCTACATCGCGAGGACTCTTCCCGGGTAAGCGCTACGCTTGATACAGCCGCGCGTTGATGGCTCGTATACGTACGCTGGAGACTCAGTTAGCCAATCAGATCGCTGCCGGTGAGGTGGTCGAACGTCCTGCCTCTGTCGTTAAGGAGTTGTTGGAAAATGCACTGGATGCTGATGCCACCCAGATTGATATCGATATCGAGCGGGGAGGGGTGCAGCTTATACGGTTGAGGGATAATGGCCGTGGGATTGTCGGCGACGATATGTCACTGGCTTTGGCCAGGCATGCGACCAGCAAGATACATGGTGAAGAGGATCTGGAGGCAGTGGCAACCTTAGGGTTTCGCGGAGAAGCCCTGGCTTCGATAGCCTCGGTTTCACGGCTGGTGCTAACGTCGCGTACCTCTGATGTTGATATGGCGTGGCGCGTCCGTTCGGAAGGCAGGGATATGCAGGCATGTGTGGAGCCTGCAGCTCATCCTAGGGGGACCACGGTTGAGGTGGTGGACCTGTTCTTTAATACACCTGCTCGTCGCAAGTTTTTACGCAGTGAGACCACTGAGTTTGATCATGTACAGGAGGTTGTGCGCAAGCAGGCCCTAGCTCGCTTTGCCGTAGGCATACGTTTGCGACATAATGGCCGAGATATCATGCATCTGCTCGCTGCCCACGATGAACAGGAGCGAAAACGGCGGGTGGCTGAAGTATTGGGACAGCCATTTGCTGAATCTTGTCGTTTTATAGAGGAAGAAGCATCGGGGTTGCGGCTCTACGGCTGGGTAGGATTGCCGACATTTTCCAGGTCTCAGGCTGATTTGCAGTATTTTTATGTCAATGGCCGTGTCATCCGTGACAAGGTCGTCAGCCATGCAGTGCGCCAAGCCTACGCGGATGTTTTGTACCAGAGTCGGCACCCGGCTTATCTGCTTTACCTGGAAATGGATCCAGCGGCGGTGGATGTCAATGTTCATCCCACCAAGCATGAGGTGCGTTTTCGTGAGCAACGCCTGCTGCATGATTTTATCTATCGCAGCCTGCATCGCTCTCTTGCCGTTCCTTTAAGTCGCCTACCTGAAGTGACTAAGCCGGATATTTCACGTGAAGCTATCTGTGAACCTTCACCAGCGCAACAACTTGCATGGCGTATGGAGGGGCCCAAGGCTCCTGTGTCATGGGCAGCGTTGCGCGTCAATGAACAGGCGATGAGAACTCAGGTTGACCAGTTGATGGTGGAAGTTAAACCAGAAGCTCACAAGGAAACTGTATTGCCTCCTCTGGGGCTGGCCTTGGGTCAGGTTCATGGCGTTTACATCGTGGCTCAAAACGCTGCAGGTTTGATCCTGGTGGATATGCATGCTGCCTATGAGAGAATTGCTTACGAACGGTTGAAACAGGGCTATGCTCAGGGCCAGGTCACTAGCCAGCCCTTATTGCTGCCGCTCAGCCTGGTGGTATCGCCGCGGGAAGCGGATGCAGCAGAACAGCATGCGGCAGAACTGTTGGTGCTGGGCGTTGAGATGGATAGAGTTGCCCCTGAAACTTTGCTGGTGCGAGCTCTGCCGGCTTTAATTTCTCCGAGTGAGGGGGAAGCCTTGATCCGGGATGTTCTGGCTGATTTGCTGGAACATGGTCTGACTCAGCGTATT
>JABEVH010000287.1 GCA_013043915.1 Pseudomonadales bacterium | reverse complement strand
GTCTGTCGTCTATTACTGAGGAACAAGCCAAGGTCTACCAAGCCCTGAACATCAAAAAACCATCAGCCAGCGAGCAAATGACCCTTTTGTAGGGTAGCGTTTTTAATCCGTGCATAACAGAATCAATGGTTTGCACGATTAAGTGTCGAAGGCCGGAGCACCTGGATGGCTGGACACCCATGGAGGCTTGGCATGGCGACAATCCCTATCAGCAGCCACCCAAGTCAGTAGAGCTTTTCTCGGCCTGGGAGGGCCTGCTGAAGGGCTATCACATCCGCAGGTAGCAGCCCCTGCAGCAAAAGATACGATAGCCACGGATCATTATCCGCATCTTGTCACGGCCAGCAGCCAGAAAATGCGCAAGAATTAAGCACAAGCAGAGCAACGTGCCGTCACTCAGTTCGGAAAATCGATTCAACTGGCGATATTTTCACCAATTTGGTCATGCAAATTTTGAAATAACAGCCCGATGAGTAACGCAAAAAAACCTTGCGGACAGCGGACGGGGCACCTCATTGCACCATACAGAGGTTTACTTGACAATGCCGGTACGATATCCGCATACAGCCAGAATGTTGTAGATAAAAAACCAATGCCCATAACCATGCTAATCGAATCGTTTTGTTGTTGTTCATTGCGTATGACCACCCAAAGTAAAAATTCACCCCTTTGAGTCGCTTTCTAAGCATGGATATTACACATCGAAGTTACTAATATGACATATTGATCCGCATTAGCTCATGTTTAAAAGATCTTCTTCCAGCATCCAGAGTCGATCCTGCCCCCATAGCGCTGGCTTGGCATCGCAATAAAAGGAAGGTACACCCCATAACCCCAGAGCCAAAAGTTCTTGCCGATTTGATTCAGCGACTTGACGCCAAGATGAATCTGCCAGAGCATCAGCTATATCGCTTTGGGTCAGACCTGAACGATGCGCCAGAAACGATAATCCCTTATTCGACTCTGCATCAACACCTTCAGCAAAAACTCCTTTCAAAAAAGATTCAAGAAAATCAAGACCTATTCCCAATTGGATCGCATATTGAAGTAACGCCAAACCTCGTTCAACCGCTACCCCTAGTGGATCAACCACTCTGCCAAAAGGCAGATCAAGACGTTGTGACTCACGTTTTGCATCACGCAGTATATAAAGACGTTTGGCAAGCGGTACCGGCATGCCGCGCATCACCATAGGTAAAACAAATTTGATTTCTAGATCACAAGAATAAAATTCAGTCAATTTACGCATGCGGTGGACCGCTAACCACGTGTAAGGGCTTCGTAACGAACAGAAAAAATGAATCAAATGTTTGTCATGATTAGTCTTAAGTGGTTGCAACCTCAGTTCTGGTGGACTAACCAGAGGAATGTAAGCTTCTGATGCCAACCCGGATTGCATCAGTCGATATTCAAGGTAGTGCAGACGATCAATCCCCCAGTACCATGTTCCTTCAAAATAAAACATGGCACTACTGTAGTGCCCTAACATTTTAAGTAACTCATTTCCATTTGGCCATTCAAACTGATTTGTAACTGGATTCAATCCAAAACGATGACACAACCGTTCAGCATCGCGACAAGCCCATTGAGCAAAGCGCGAGTGATCCACCACCCCATTCTCACAATGCACAAGATACGGTCTTATCTTGATATGGTACCGCTCCTGCAAGGGCTGCAACATGGATGCGGCAAGTTGGCTGTATGGGTCATCAGCTTGATGAAAATAAAGAATCGTCGGTGGCTTCCTCCTGATTTTGCGACAAAAAGCATATCCTTGTTGTCGCCACTGATCGACCTGAGTACTGGTAATTGTTTGAGCAATCATCCTACTGAACAAGCGATGCGATCGTCCCATTTTTTATACTCCCTGTCGTGTGGACTGATGATCTTCCTTAATGAATAAAAAACTTCGTTACCCTAACGTAATAAATCTTACTCAATTACGACTTAGTCGTATGAACAATGGAGACATTTCATGACACCCATTCCCGTGCAATCAGCTTACATCGACTTTCCTGAAATTCATCGGAATAAACTGGAAACATTACAGAATGGTAAAATCTCAGGGCTACCGACACTAAATTTCAAATCAACTAGTCATTTTTTTCGGCAAAATGACAGCTAAATTTTTCAAAAACAAGACCGTTGGTCAGCAAGAAAAGTCTCGCGGACATGCGAACGGGGCACCTGGATTGCGGTATACTTATCCACAGCTACCCGCAATCCAAGGGAGCCAAAACCCTTGGGTCATTTACGACAAACACTGCTGGGTAATTTTTTGCTAGCATCAATGCTCAGCCTCTCCGATGAGCTACGGCTCCAGTTTGAGGCTGTAGGCGATATGCCGAATGATGAGCACCGCATCGTGCGCGCCCTGCTCGATGGCATGATCGTCAAGTTTCAGACCAAGCAGCTACTGGGCGGCTTGAGCATCTAAAGAGAGGAACCGCCATGCACACGCAAACCACCAAGCAGGAAGCGCTGGACGCCATCCAGCGCCTGCCCGATACCGCCGACATGGAGGAGATCATGTACCGGCTCTACGTGCTGGAGAACATCCGGCGCGGGCAGGCCGACGCCGATCAGGGCAAGACCACGCCCGCTGACCAGGTGCTGCGGGATATTCAGACATGGTGAGATGGTCAGACCATGCGTTGGCCCAGCTTCGCCATATTCACGATTACATCGCCAAGGACTCCCCGCTCTATGCCAAACGCGTCAGCGAAGCCTTGGTGCAGAAGACCCTGGGGCTGGATGCACTGCCCCGGCTCGGGCGCATGGTGCCGGAGCTGAGCGAGGACGCCTTTCGAGAGCTGGGCTTGTACTCCTACCGGATTCTCTACGAGATCAGGCCGGACCATATCCGAATTCTAGCGGTGATCCACAAGCGTCAGGATTTGCAGGTCAGTGATATTCCACACGGGTAACAAGCCACGCTCTCATGGCAACTACCTCTCTATCTCCACCTCTTGCTGTTTTGTTCCAACCTCCAGCGCCGCACTCTTGCCATCTTCTCGCACCATCGACGCCGGCAGCGCTGCCTTGTCGTCAGTGTACAGCGTGACGCCATCACGGGCACGACTGATCGCCACGTAATACAGGGACTCGTTGGCGGTGGCGCTTTTAGTGTCGGCCTCGATCAGCACGCGGGGCTGTTCACGGAAGGCTGTCATGTTCGGCTGCAAGGCCGGGCGCCATTCCACCTGCTGGCCGTCCTGCCGCTGCACGGTGATGCGGCCGGGGGGAGTCTCGATGATGCGCGCGGTATCGCCTTTTTCCATACCAATCGATGCAACTGGCGATATTTTCACCAATTGGGTCATGCAAATTTTGAAATAACAGCCCGATGAGTAACGCAAAAAATCCTTGCGGACAGCGGACGGGGCAGCGAGATTAGTGCAAGTCGCAACCGGCACGATTCTCACGGAGACCATGACCTGTTTCAGTGCGCAAAATCACGCTAATTATGGCCAATCTCATAGACGGGTGTAAGAAATCTGCCTGTCCTCCCGACTTAGCACTATCAACCTTGGAGACACTCCATGAGATCTACTCTGACTTTATTGGAATCCACTGATTTTCCGGAAATACGTCGTACTCACCTGGAAACCCTGCAAGTTAATCTCGGCTATCGCTGCAACCAGAGCTGCGTACACTGTCACGTCAACGCCGGTCCCCATCGAACCGAGATGATGGACGATGAGGTGTTGAATCAAATCGTTCAGCTCATAGGGCGAGAAACGCTCCTGCGTCTGGATCTGACGGGAGGAGCTCCAGAGCTGCATCCCCGTTTCCGCGACTTGGTTCTCCATGCCCGACAGAACGGCATCCACGTCATCAATCGCTGTAACCTCACCGTGCTGCAGGAACCTGGCCAGGAAGATACAGCTGAATTTCTGGCAGACCATCAGGTGGAGATCATTGCATCCCTCCCCTGCTACAACGCGGACAATGTTGATCACCAACGTGGCAGTGGAACCTTCGAAAAAAGTATAGCGGTGCTGAAGCATCTGAATCAACTGGGCTACGGCATCCCCGCCAGTGGAAAAATTCTCAACTTGGTTTATAACCCCATCGGTGCGACCTTGCCCCCTGATCAAAATAAACTGGAGGACGCTTATCGTCGTGAACTGTCCGAAAATTTTGGCCTACAGTTCACATCCCTGTTTACCCTGACCAACATGCCCATACAACGGTTTGGCGCCATTTTGATGGCGCAAGGTCAGTTTGATGCCTACATGGCTCTGCTCAAGACCAGCTACCAGGCCAGTAATCTCTCCAACCTCATGTGCCGTACACTAATCAGTGTGGACTGGCAGGGTAATCTGTACGACTGTGACTTCAATCAGCAGCTGGGATTACCCATGTCAGCCAACAACAACGAGTCATTGCGTTGGCATGTGCGTGATCTGCTACAAACAGATCTTCGGCAAAGACGAATCAGGGTGGCGGATCACTGTTACGGATGCACGGCGGGACAGGGTTCCAGCTGTGGTGGAGCGTTGATGGGGGGCGCAGCATGAGCATGGTACGACGCTCTGTGCTTCTGTTCATCTTTCTGTCGTTCGCTGCCCCACTGTTTTTTCTCGGGCATCATTACATGACGCTTTCGTTTCTGAAAGCACAAATGTCAGTGTTGATGTCGCTGCAACAAGAACACACCCTGTTCTTCATGGCCAGCTTCTTTTCCCTCTATGTGGCGGTGGCTGCCCTGTCCATCCCAGGAGCAGCAATTATGACGTTGGCGGCTGGGGCAATCTTTGGCATAACTCGGGGTACTCTGCTGGCTTCATTTGCCTCCAGCCTGGGGGCCCTGTTTGCCTTCCTCGTTGCACGTTATCTCTTACGTGATTACGTAGAAAGACGATTTTCCGATCGCATGCGAAGCATCGACCAGGGCTTGGAGCGCGAGGGGGCTTTTTACCTGCTTACCTTACGCCTGCTACCTTTGTTTCCATTCTTTCTGGTCAATGTCCTGCTGGGTTTGACGCGAATGCGTTCGGGTATTTTCTATCTGGTCAGCCAAATTGGCATGCTGCCGGGCACGCTGGTGTACGTCAATGCGGGCACGCAGCTGGCTCACCTCTCCAACCCCAAGGATATTCTGTCACTACGGGTACTGGGATCCTTCGCCCTGCTGGC
>JABEVH010000286.1 GCA_013043915.1 Pseudomonadales bacterium | reverse complement strand
TTATGACTCGGTGAGATCGCTGATCATTGTGCATAAAATAGCTCGGGCTTTAAAGAGTGGCCAGCTACGAACAGGTATATGATCACACGGAGCCTGACAGCTACTCGCTGTTTTTCTCCTCCAGAAAGTTTTAATCCACGTTCACCCACTCGCGTTTGCCAACCATCTGGTTGAGCTTCAATAAAATTGAGAATATGAGCGCCTTGCGCTGCCTGACGGACTTCAGTTTCTGTCGCCAGGGTGCGGCCGTAAGCAATGTTGTAGGCCAGGGTATCATTAAACAGGACGGTATCCTGCGGTACAACGCCCATATGCCGACGCAGACTTGCCTGGGTGTATGACCTAAGGTCTTTGCCATTAACCAGGATTTGTCCCTCCTCAACATCATAAAATCGGTAGAGCAGTCGGCTCACGGTCGATTTGCCGGCTCCTGAGGGACCTACGATGGCTATCTTTTGACCTGGCCGTAGATGAAAGCTGACATCGTGTAATAAAGGATGTCGCGGGTCATAGGAAAAGCTCACATGCTTAAACTCAATATCCATGCTGGAGGCTTTTAGTTCTTCAGCCCCAGGGCGATCAGCTACGGCAATGGGGATGTCACGTAATTTGAACATGCGCTCCATATCGGTCAGAGCTTGACGTATCTCGCGATAAGCCATGCCGAGCAAATTTAAGGGAGCATAGAGTTGTATGAGAAAGGTGTTAACAGCAACCAAGTCACCTAGGGTCATGTGGTGTTGCACGACACCCTGCGCCGCTAGCAGCACAAGCAGGGTCACCCCGACAGCGATGATGCCGGCCTGACCGGTATTAAGCCAAGCCATGGAGAGCTCGTTTGCTATGGAAGCCTTTTCCCAGCGGGCCAAGGCTGCATCGTAACGGTCAGCTTCATAGTGCTCATTGCCAAAGTATTTGACGGTTTCGTAATTGATCAGGGCATCCATGGATTTGGCGTTGGCTGTGCTGTCAAGTTCGTTCATCTGACGGCGATGGCGGTTACGCCATTCGGTGACTCTTAAGGTAAATGTGACGTAAACAATCACGGTTACCAAGGTAACGGCAGCAAATCGCCAATCATAGAGCGTCACCAGTAAAACGGTAATCATGACGATTTCAAAAACCGTAGGCAGGATATTAAACAGCATGAAACTGAGTAATGAACCTATGCCTCGGGTGCCGCGAGCCATA
The DNA here is from genome assembly GCA_013043915.1 of Pseudomonadales bacterium. GTDB lineage: Bacteria > Pseudomonadota > Gammaproteobacteria > Pseudomonadales > Moraxellaceae > JABEVH01. The sequence goes on along the minus strand of JABEVH010000286.1, from coordinate 10,548 downwards.
TCACTGCTTAACGCCCCGGAATGACGATTGAGATGAAAAGCCAGGCTAAGTTCATGCAAGTGACGGAATGTTTGCACTGCGGTTTGTCGTATGGTGTTTTGCGCCACTTTGGCAAAAACGACATCACGCAATTCAGCCAGCAGGGTAGTCAACAGGCGCAGGGCACCATAGCCCAGTATCAAGGCAAGGGGTACGGTCAGCAGTCGGCCATGAGGATGAGACAGGTGATCTACAATCTGTTTCAGTAGCAGGGGTAGACTGACATTGGCGATCTTGGCTCCCAGCAGGCAGCACAAAGCCAAAATAACTCGGGTTGGAAAGCGCCATAACAGGGGTAGCAGGGTCTGGAGCGTACGCCAGTCATCGCGCAATGTACTCAAACCGAACTTCTCAATTGTTGCAGTTCATAAGGGTCATGCGCGCAGAAAATATGCAGGTCAGTTCGGTGTTGCTGGGCCAATTGCTGTAATCTGGCCAGATTATGCCTGCGTTGCTGGCCATTGAACTGCAGCAGATTCTGTAGAGCTTTTAAGCCAGGAGGGCAATGCGCCGGATGTTCGATTTCTCCATGGAAAAAATAGGCATCACCCGCATGCAATAGCCATCCGGTATCGCTATGTATGGCGATGGCGCAATGCCCGCGGGTATGGCCGGGTAGAGGAATGAGTAAGACTTCATCGTCGGTTCCAGGCAAGGCGCGTATACCCTTGAAACCCAGCCAAGTTTCACCTTGTTCTTCATGGATAACCCAGCGCGGAACATGTCGCCATTGCATGGCGCGGTAGCGCCCTCGTTCTTGTAACGTCTCCGGCTCGTAAGCCGCTTGTAATTCAGGGCGGTGAATATGTACCAGTGCTTGAGGAAAATCAGCCATGCCGCCGGCATGGTCGAGGTCAAGGTGCGTGAGGATAATGTGGCGAACATCACGGTTATGAAACCCCATGGCTTCAATTTGGCGTAGGACGGTTTCGTTTTCTTGGAGGAGAGGTTGGCTGACCCAACGGAACGCAGCACCTAGTCGATGTGGATGGCGTATATCCTGTAGCCCAAAGCCTGTGTCCACCAACACCAAACCATGCCGGGTTTCCAGCAAGAGGCAATGACAGCAAAGTTCAGCAGGAGCCAACCAGCCACCCTGGCCGCTGAGCAAGCGCCGCCCATGAGGGCAAAGGCTGCCGCAATTGAGATGATGAACCTGCATCGCTTACTCCTGATCGGGTCTGGAAAAAAAATCACTCAGTTTGTCGCGCATGGCAGGATTTAGGCGGCAACGTAGAAATTTTCCATCCTTTTCAACACGTATCAGGCCTGCTTGCACTAATTCCTTGGTGTGATGCGATACCGTGGGTGCACCAATTTCCAGGCGATCAATCAATTCAGACAGTCCACAGCTTTTAACAGCCGTTTCGCTATGGCGCAAAACTTCCAGATAAATGGCCAGTCGGTTGGGGTTGGCCAGAGCCTTAAATGCTCTCGACAAGTCAGAGAGTTCAGATATTTCATGTGTATTCATACGGCAGAGCATGATGATCCTCAAGATGCTTTGACAAGTGTCGAAGTGTAGCATGATGTCATATACACAGCCATCTCAAATCGATAATTTGACAAATATCGAACTAACGTTTAGCTTATGGCCGCATCGACCTTGAAAAGGAAGTGATTATGTTAGATTTGCTACAACAGCCACTTACCCTGCCTAATGGTACTCTGCTACGCAATCGACTGGCAAAATCAGCCATGAGTGAGGCGCTGGGTAGCGTGGATAATCATGTGACAGATGCTTTGCCGCGTTTGTATGCTGCTTGGTCGGCAGGAGGTACGGGGTTGTTGATCACGGGTAATGTCATGGTGGATCGGCGGGCTTTGGGTGAGCCTAATAATGTGGCTTTGGAAAACAACGAGGATATGCTGCTATTAAAATCTTGGGCGCAGGCAGGAACTGCCCATGACACGGCATGCTGGATGCAGCTCAATCATCCAGGCAAGCAGGCACCTAAGGGTTTAAATCATGAAACGGTGGCTCCTTCTGCTATAGGTTTTGGTGAAGAACTCAGCCGTTTTTTTGAGGTGCCGCGCGAGCTAACCGTTGCAGAGATTGAGGACATTATCCGCAGGTTTGGTCGAGCTGCAGCTTTGGCCAAGGAGGCAGGATTTAGCGGTGTGCAGATTCATGGGGCGCATGGCTACCTAGTGTCTCAGTTTCTTTCAGCCCGCCATAATCAACGTCAGGACAGCTTTGGTGGGAGTGAAGCCAACAGAAGACGGTTTGTGCTTGACGTTTACCGTTCCATACGTGACGCCGTGGGGGCAGATTTTCCGGTGGGGATCAAGTTGAATTCTGCTGATTTTCAGAAAGGCGGTTTCAGCGAAGAAGAGTCCATGCACTTGATTGATGCCTTGGCTGAGGCTGGCATCGATTTGATTGAGATCTCGGGTGGAACTTATGAGTCCCCCAAAATGAGTGTGGGACTCAAGCAAAGCACGCGTGAGCGAGAAGCCTATTTTCTGGATTTTGCTGAGAAAGTTCGAGCACGCGTGAAAACACCCCTGATGGTAACCGGCGGTTTTCGTACACGTCAGGGTATGCTGGATGCCTTGCACTCAGGTGCCTTGGATATCATCGGCGTCGCTCGCCCCCTGGCTATAGATCCGGAGTTTTCTGCAAGGATATTAAAGGGAGGAGAGGCACTGTACTCAACTCCAGAACGAATTACCACGGGGATAGCCGCGATAGATCGTATGGCCCTGATGGAAGTGGCCTGGTACGGTCGGCAATTACGCCGTTTGGCTGCAGGTAAAGCGACTAAGCCAGGAGAAAGTGCTCTGGCTTCTTTAGCCAAGGTTTTGCTGGCTTCAGGTTGGAATACATACCGTACGCGTCGGGCACGAGCCTGATCGATTTATAAAGGAGGAAACATCATGAGCTATCAGGTATTGATCACAGGGGCATCAAGTGGCATAGGTAAAGCTCTGGCCCACCGTTTTGCCCAAGATAAACATGAACTTATTTTGGTGGCACGACGGGAACAGGCTTTGAATGACTTGGCTGCAGAGCTGCGTGAGCACTTTGGAATCAAGGTACAGGTGCTGGCCCAGGATCTTGCCATAGCAGGAGCGGCTGCTCAACTGCATGCTCGTTTGCAGAATTTGGGATTGCATGTCGATGTTTTGGTTAATAATGCGGGTTTTGGCACGAACGGTTCTTTTGCTGAGAGTGAGCTGTCGGGTTGGCAGCAGATGATGCAATTGAATATGGTGACGTTGACCGAGTTAACTCATTTTGTGCTGCCCGGGATGCATGAACGTGGTTTTGGGCGTATCTTGAATGTCTCATCGGTAGTTGGACTGATGCCTTGTCCAAATTTTGCCGTGTATGCGGCAAGCAAGGCCTATGTACTTTCATTTTCAGAAGCGCTGCGCTTTGAGCTGCGTGGTCAAAATATAGGTGTTACGACCCTTTGCCCAGGGGCAACTGCTACCGAGTTTCATGAAGTTGCCGGGAATGGAGGAACGTTGATTACTCGGATCATGGATACACCTGAACTGGTCGCTGAGACGGCCTACAAGGCTATGTGGAAAGAGCGTGGTGCCGTGATTAGCGGCTGGATGAATAAGCCTTTGCCTTTTCTGTTGCGGCTATCACCGCGTGGTCTGGTGCTAAGAACAGCGGCGCGAGTGGCCAAGGTCTCGGCTTAGTTTTTCTGGGAGGAGGAAGCTGATTGTAGGTCAGGAATGTTCTGGATATCAGCCGGTGGAGGGGTGGCATCCTGAGGGTTTTCGGCAGGAAGATCTTGTCCAAATAAAGGTCTTCCCTCAAACTCCAGCGCTTTGATAGCCATGACAAAAATGTGGCCCGAACTGTCAGGGCCACTCATTTTTACCGGAAAATTGCTGAAATCGGGTGCTAGCCAAGCATCAAAGCCTGATTGTACCTGTGTACTCCCAACCGCCTGTCGTGAACCTTGCAGATGCAAGGTCCGCAGGGTTCCGGCGGGGAGTTGTAGGGTTTCTTCACCCACGACGGTGAACATGAGGTTATAAAGGTTGTTGCCATTGGTGACGGTGAGATTGAGTTGATCATGCCCGGAAAACGAGATGGCAAGGTGATAGGCAAAGCTGAACATATCTTGTGCCCCCTCATCAAAGGGAGCTGTCTTGAGGTTGTCAGGATGGCCTTGTTGCAACAAGTGATCAGTATACGAAAAATTGGCAACATTCTTCACTTTGCCATTTAAGGATAATTCAAAGTGCGCAGGGGCTAGTCCGTGTTCACTGATCAGTCCCTGGCTGATGATACGGGCATGGTAACCAAACTTGTGGGCATCTAGCTGCAAGTGGTACTGATGGCCTTCAATTTGCCAATGCTCCATGGCATCCAGACCTACCGGTATGGCTAGACCCACGCGAATATGGTAGAGCGCCCTGATGTCATGAGGGAAACCATTCAGGTCAAGGTTGGTGGGTACTTCGATAGCATGGTGGTTAACGGGCTCGTGGGTATCCTCCGATGTTTTGTTGGTGTTGTCAACGGTCGGGGGCGGGGCAGGCGTAGCTGGTTCAGGCGTAGCTGGTTCAGGCGTAGCTGGTTCAGGCGTAGCTGGAGGCACGGTAATAGCTGCAGTGGGTTGAGCGGGCAGCGGGTTTTTAGGCGTATCAGAAGGTGCTTGTTGGGTGCTGGCCACGGCTGGTGATTCAGGGTGGGTGGTTAAGTTTTTGGCTTTTATTGTCTTGCGGCTGAGGTGATGTTTGCGGTGTTGAGTTGAAGCATGATGTAATGCTGCGTGTGGAACTAAGGTAGCGACAGCAGGGTGCGATACTTGGGAAATTATCCAGTGAATGTGCAGGACGCGACCACCTGCCAAAGCATCAGTGTTGTCCAGATTGACATGGACTTTGGGAACTTTGCCGCCAGCGTGGTGGCTGAGTACATCGTTGTGATCCGCGGTGTCGTCTTGCGTCAAGTTGAAATATGGGTAAAAAAATACCCCTCCGTGCAAGGCTACGGAAATAAGCAAGGCCCAAGCCAGGTTGGTACGGCGCGACCAGGGCATGTAGGTTACTGAGCCAGCTTGGCAAAAACACGATCTGCAGCATCAATCGTTAGCTGGATCTCGGGTTCACCATGAGCTGCCGATATAAATCCAGCTTCAAAAGCAGAAGGAGCCAGATAAATGCCCTCAGCCAGCATGCCGTGAAAAAAGAGGCGAAAGCGCTCGACGTTACAGCGCATCACCTCTTCATAGGAGGTGATGCTGGTGGCATCGCTAAAAAATAAACCAAACATGCCGCCAACCTGTGTTGTTGTGAAAGGGATGCCGTGTCGCGTTGCCCGCTCGCTTAAGCCCCTGAGCAGGCTCTCGAGTTGATGTTGTAGTTTTGGGTAAAAGCCGGGAGCCTGTATGAGTTGTAACATGGCCAGGCCTGCACTCATGGCCAAAGGATTACCTGATAGGGTGCCTGCTTGATACACCGGACCTAACGGCGCCAATTGGGCCATAATCTCGCGGCGGCCGCCAAACACGCCCACTGGCAAGCCTGCCCCCACGATTTTTCCCAGCGTGGTTAAGTCAGGTTGAATATTATACAGGGACTGAGCTCCTCCCAGTGCCACACGGAATCCCGTCATGACTTCATCAAAAATCAGAACGGCACCGTATTGTGAGCACAAGCTGCGCAGGGTCCCAAGAAATCCAGGGCTAGGGGGGACACAATTCATATTGCCAGCGACCGGTTCGACGATAACACAGGCGATCTTGTCGCCTTCTCGGGCAAAGAGTGTCTCCATGGCTTCCAGGTCATTGTAGGGAAGCGTCAGGGTATGACGGGCCAGATCGGCAGGTACGCCAGGGGAAGTGGGTACTCCCAGGGTCAGCATGCCGGAACCTGCCTTGACCAGCAGCGAATCAGCGTGGCCATGGTAACCGCCCTCAAATTTTACCAGCGTATCGCGACCGGTATAGCCACGAGCCAAACGGATAGCACTCATGGTAGCTTCCGTTCCTGAGCTCACCATACGTAACATTTCTAGGGAGGGCATCAGGCTGCGCAGCGCTTCTGCCATGCGAACTTCAGCCTCGGTAGGTGCGCCAAATGATATGCCCCGGGTTGCGGCTTCCTGAATCGCTTTGACGATGACGGGGTGGCTATGTCCCAGGATCATCGGTCCCCAGGAGCCTACATAGTCAACATAGGATCGGCCATCGACATCCGTGAGCCAGGCACCTTGTGCTCTTTCGATAAATAGGGGGGTTCCACCCACGCCCCGAAATGCCCTGACCGGGGAGTTCACTCCTCCAGGTAATACATCACAGGCCTGGGTATATAGATCCTCGGAACGGGTCATGGTGCATTCTCCAGTACATTTAGAAAAGAGCGGGTGGCTTCGGCAATATCAGGAGCGTCGAAAACATAACTGATCACGGCAATGGCGTCAGCTCCAGCTGCCAGCACGGGAGCAACATTATCCGGTGTGATGCCGCCAATGGCAACGCAGGGCAGGTGCAGTGAGCGAACATCTTTAAGTAAGGACAGGGGAGCAAGAGGTGCCTGAGGTTTGGTGGGTGATGGAAAGAAGGCGCCAAAAGCCAGATAGTCAGCCCAGGGAGCCGCTTGCAGGGCATACGTCATCTCGTTGTGGCAGGTGGCTCCCAGGATATAGCCTGATCCCAGGTAGGCGCGCGCTTCGGCCAGCAGGCCATCAGAGCGTCCAAGGTGGACACCATCGGCACCGGCCTGATGGCAGAGCACCGGGTCATCATTGATGATCAGACGGCAGTCGTATGCATGGCAAAGTTCACGCAAACTGAGGGCGCGCAGGAGTTTTTCGGCTGCATCGGAGCATTTATCGCGGTATTGCAGCCACCGTAGACCCGCAGCAAGAGCTTGTCCAACCTGCTGCAGTAATACGGCTCGGTCGTGCCGGTTCGGGGTGATAGCATATAGGCTATGATTCCAGATCACCTCCATGGCAAGTACTGACCTCGTCCGGGAGAATATGCCCTCTCCAAAGTCGCGGTCGTGTAATGCTGTGCGCGTTGTACGGCTTCAGGGATGCTGAGCCCCTGAGCCAGTCCGATGGCACAGGCTGAGGCCAGTGTGCAGCCGCTACCATGAAATTCACCAGGAATGCGGGTGATTTCACTACGCCAGAGGCAACCATGAGCATTATGCAGTTCATTGATTAAGGTGGGCCCAGGGCGGTGTCCACCGGTGATCAGGACATGATCAACGCCTTGCTCAAAAAGGTGGTTGAGCGTACGCCCCTGAAGAAGTTGATCAAGTTCAACGCTATTGGGTGTCAGTAAGGTGGTACGAGGTAGTAGAGCTAGCAGGGCTTGTGGTAGCGAGGCATCAGACAGCTTGCCGGACAGATTGCCGGCCAGGACAGGATCCAGGACCAGGGGTATGCCTGGCAGGGCATTCAACACGGTCTTAACCACCCCTACGGTATCAGGATGCCCGAGCATGCCAAGTTTAATGGCCTGGGGGTGTATATCAGCCAGCAGGACCTCGGCCTGTTGCATCAAGATTTTTGCCGGAGTGAGTGAGAAACTGCGTACCCCGTTCGTATCCTGCACCGTGAGAGCGGTAATCAGCGTGACCGCATGCCCCCCTGCAGCATGAATGGCTTCAATATCTGCCTGTATGCCAGCTCCCCCGGTGGGGTCATGTCCGGCGATGACGAGCACGACAGGGCGCATCATTATTTCAAAAGGGCTTCACCACCACCAGCAAGGCGATGGCAATCAAAAAAATAACGGGTATTTCATTGAACCAGCGATAAAACACATGACCATGCCGGTTGCGATCCTTGGCAAAAGCCTTGAGCAGCTGACCACAATAGAGGTGATACCCAATGAGCAGCAGTACCAGGGTTAATTTCACATGCACCCATATCTGGGTTTTGTAAACACTCCAGTAGGGGATGAGCATACTCAGGCCAAGGATGACCGTCACGATTAACGAGGGGGTCATGATGCCGCGATAGAGCTTGCGTTCCATGATTTTAAAGCGCTCTTTCCCCGGTTCATCCATTGTCATGGCGTGATAGACAAAAAGCCGGGGCAGGTAAAATAAACCAGCAAACCACGTGACCACAGCCACGATATGTAACGCCTTCACATAAAGCATATTAAGCCACCCATAGTCACCTGGGTGCTAGTGTATCAAGCCTTGCATCTCCTGGGGGTAGTTTCCTGCAAGACCCGGCAAGGCTAGGGTGCCCAGAGATGCTAAGGATCAATGCATTTGTCTGTAATGTTTCATGATAAGAAGATGTATAAGATCCTATCTGGCACTGCGCCGCAAGGGTACCGTGACCATCGGGCAGAATTCCGCATTACAAGCCACGATCGAAACCAGCATCGATCTGATAATAGTCATCTACACATTTCTTTCCAGGGAAGGTAACGATCTTATAATCCCCGCCTACCGGAACTATCAGGGGAATGGGCAGTACAGCCCAGATGACCCCCACCGCCACTTGAAGTCATGGGGACACAACTATTACGTTAACTCTTGATGAATAACGATCTTACCAGGCTGGCCCAACAATTTTATGTCATCCAGCGTGATTTTCTATTTTTGTGACGGGAGATGTTCGCATAGACCATCACTACACTGGCCATCAGTGACATGGGTGTGGGGTGGGGTTTTATACCTACATAATTACGCGGCGGAATCAGGCTGATGTACACCAGTCATAACACATGTAATCGTACCGACTTTCATTGCTTGGAAAAAACTGTTACTTGGTCTAGTTATGGTGCGCTACTTTAAGTTTAAGTGTAACTATTCACCTGTCCCCTGCATGAGCAGCCAATTCATTCATCTTTTCCTGAAGGAATGCAGGCCATTGGCCACTAAAGAGGTCTTTCATGGCTTCACTGGCATCAACTCCATTCTTACCACATGTTGACAAGTAGGAGCGCAGGCGGCAAAAAGATTGGGCACCTTCCTGTGATCGAAAGCAGCCCGATATTTTCTGGTGCACCTTGGTCATGCGAATATCCCGTTCTCCCTGGTTGTTGGTAAACGGCACCTCCCGATGTTCTACGAAACGTAGTGCATCATCCTCGTAGGCTTGGAGGCGTTCCAAGAGGTTGCGCGACTTACTACGTTTGGGTCGTCCGCGCCGTGGTTGTCCTGGTTCGGGAGCAGGTGGAGGGCATTCGAGTTCCCCCTCTTGTAAAATGTTTCGGTAACGAACGCGCCATACCTGAGCCTCTTCGGGAGATAAGGCACCGCCCGCTGCGGTGACTGCCTTATTCAGTTCCAAAAGTAGTGTGTGCAGGTGACGAGCCCACTGCTGATTATTTTGCTCGAAGGCAAAGGTCAGTTCGCGCAGATGATGGGCATTGCACAAGGCATGTGTGCAGGTATAGCGGTAATAAGGTTTCCAATGATCATGGACCAGGGTGCCTTGGAAATACGGCAAGACTCCTGCTTCATCCATAGCCACATGACCCCGCTGGACGGCAACGTTCATCAAGGTGCATACGCTGTTGAAGGCATCGTGCAACCACCATTTTTTACCATTGATGTTGAGACTGGTTTCATCGGCATGCAGGACGCTGGACGAGCGCAGCCATAATTTTGCGGCCTCCTCAAAAGGCGCTGCCTTCTCATAGGCCTCACGATTAAAATTGACCAGGCTGCCGACACTGAGCGGAATGTTGTACTGTTCCTCGAACATCGATTGCACGCGCTCGTAGGGCAACAACTGATACATTGAAAGATAGACGGCATGAGCCTTGATAGATGCGCCGTATTGCGCGGGTCGAGTAATGCCTTCAGGGAACGTTGCCATGCAGCGCTGCCCCTGTTCGTTCTCCAGGATCTGAGCACGGTATTCGGTGATATGTCGCGAGATACGAATATCGAAGACTTGCCTGCGCTCAAATCCCACCTCTTTCCATGTCCCGGGAGGCAAGGCACACGGGTCAATCGTCAGAGACTGAACGTCATCGGGCGTGTCCACTGGATTCAACGTGGTACCCTGGCGACCTGGCTGGCCTCCCCGTTTGCGCTTTGTGGCCGAAGGATCATTCTCATCGCCATTACCTTCGTCACCCTTTTTCTTATGAGAGGAGCGATTTGGGTCTTGCGAAGGGGGGATGCTACTGTTTCGGCTGTTCATGCCCAGTTTATCCAGAAGCAACTGGATCACGAGCAACAACAGCGTCATCGTGGCACGAGCCGAACTCGAAAGGGCAGCATCTTCCTTCAGTGTTTTTTCGGCATCAGCCAGAGCTGCATTGATATCAATACCCATGATCGTCACGGAGTGCATGAACAAGATGTCGCTATTATTGCATAGGTTTTTTTGGCCAGATTTTTCGCCCTATAAGGCGATATGAGCACTTTTCGCGGGCGATGCACTGGGGCGCCGTGAACGTCAACTTAAGCATTGGTCAAGGGGCATCTCATGTGGCCCGAAGGGTATATTTGAAGACATCATCAGAATGCACGAGAATTCTGCAAAATTACAGAAAAACCCTGTCAAGTAGTTTTGAAAATATTTTCTGTAAAATGTGCTGAATGGTTACG